>JBDQID010000271.1:0-3447 GCA_040264515.1 Chlamydiales bacterium | reverse complement strand
GCATTTTATCTCTTCTTCAGTTTCGTCTTGAGATTTGTGAATCAAAGATTTCCCAAGGTATTCAAGTGGTGCTCCAGGGGTTGCGTGGAGCTTTTCGAACTCTTTCCAAGCTTCTTCGCAAATACTCTCTTTGATAGCGCTGTCTGTAGAGAGTCGTGTTTTTTCAATCAGAGCAACACCTGCTCGAAACATAGCGTCCCTGCCTTAATCGCGCCCGGTAAAGGAGTTTCCAATACGACGGTATTCTCCGAGTGCTTTATCGAAGTTTTTATTTGCTAAAAAAGCGTCAGGTACTGCAAGGCAGCTTAAGCGCGACTGCACACTTCCAATGAAAACTTTGAATTGATTGATGGAAAAATTGGCGTCTCGATAGAAAAGACCCACGTGCGTGCCAACAAGAGGGGCGTGGCTTATGTAGCTGTATTTTTGTTTGCCATTGATGCTAAAAAATACATTGTCATCGACTTTTTCCAGTAGAATGGAGTAGCACACATTGGATTGAAAAGTAAGATCGGGAATGGCTAAAACCTCGATGCCTCCCCTTAAAAGTCGTGTTGTAGATTGAGGGTTTGTTCCCAGCCAGAGGCAGTATCCTTTGGTGAAGTAGTACGGATCACTGGCCTCTGGAATACTAAGTAGAATTCCAATTCCATGGCTTTCTTCTTCTAGGCAAACTTTCATTTCAAGTTTTGTATTTCCTGAAAAAGAAGCCTTAGACACCATCATAGAGACCCATTCAGCTTCGGCTGTTGTCCCCATAAGTGCTACGTGCTCAGCAAGAAAAAGGTTTTCTTGGAACTCCCAGTCGCTCTTATTATTGATGTCTAGTTCACAGATAGGAAACCAGTCTGAGCGACCTTCAAGGTAATTTTCTAAATCGGCGATCAGAGCGTCAACCGTTTGATACCGCTCAGAGGCGTCTTTTGTAAGGCATTTTTCTGCAATACGACAGAGCATTTGCGAGATGTCTCGGTAGGGAGCTACACTCGTTGGATTGCGTAATCTTTCTAAATGACCATTCTTGCGGAATTCTTTTAATGTTTTACGGCGAAAGGGGAGGCGTAGAGTAAGGAGCTGGTAGAACATAACGCCGAGTGCGTAGATATCTGTTAAAACGGATGCAGGAGCCCCCATAGCGCGTTCTGGTGCCATATACGCAATGGTACCGATAGGGTGGCCTAGGTTGGTTGTGTTTTTGGAATCGATGAGAGCTGAGGGGAGTTTTTCAAGATCGAGCGCCTCTTCTACAGCTTTTGCCAAGCCCCAGTCGAGGATGATGACTTCTCCGTATGGACCAATAATGATGTTTTCTGGCTTGAAATCTCGATGGAGGACTCCCCTGGAGTGAGCGTATGCTGCTGCTTGACACACTTGAAGAAAAATACGGCAGAGTGCTCGAAGGGAGTTTCCTAAAGTATCTGGTTCGAGGCCTGCTTTTTCTTTTTCACGTGTTCGTCGAAGGATTTGCCGTAATGTCTCTCCTTCGATAAAAGGCATCGTATAATAAACGGCATCGCCATCACAGTCTAAAGAGTAGACAGGGATGATTGCTGGATGGCTTAGCTGACTTGTGATTTTGGCTTCTCGCAAGAACCTTTCGTGGAGTACTTGATGCTTTACGAGGTCTGTACGGATGCGTTTTAGTGCGACTTGACGCTCACACGTGGCGTCGTATGCGAGAAAAACTTCTCCCATCCCACCGCGTCCTAAGCGATCAATAATGCAATACGGGCCAATTGTTGCTGGTGTTTCTTCTTCGTTCATAATAGCGAAGAGTATACTGCAAAATCCCTTCGAGGACAAGGCGCTTTACAGGGTTGAGTTAGTAGAGGGTAGTTATTGCGTCACGCGCTTGCGTACTCTTCTAAAAAACACAAGGTATAACTGGGGTAAGTTTGGCGGAGGTGAGCTAGAAGCAGTGTTAGGAGTTTGTTTAAATTTTTAGTCGCAACAAAACCAATGCTCGGTTCTAGAAAGTGAAAGGTTGTATAAGGCTGTATGACGATACAGTGTAGGTCGTCTGTCTTAGGATTCATGACGTATAGCTTTAATAAATTTCCGCTCTCTTCGAGAGAATCTTTGATTTGGTAGATCAGAGGCGCTATGTAGAGAAGGGGGTATTCGTACTCTTCTCCAGTTTTTATCTTTGGGTGGTTGTCGACAATCTGTAATTTGTTTCTTTTTAAAATATTTCCTGGGATAGCTTCTTCTGAAACTTCTTCGTCTATTTTTAGCTTCTTTGCAATCATGGAAGCTGCTGAAATAAAGCGTGCCTTTTTTTTCTGTGATGCATCAACTTTGAATGATTGTAATAGAGCTGAATAATTTAGGGGGGTGTGTTTTTTGAGTTCATACGGGCTCTGCATCGTATAGTGGCTTGCAGGGTTGCTTAATCGATTGCTTAAGTACTCTGTACAGATTCCTTCACAGAGTCCTATATCGAGGAATAGATTACTTAGCTCGGATTGTGATGGCTTGTTATAATGGCTAAAAATAGTATCAGCTTCTTTTATAGAGTCATCCCAGCATCGTGAAGCACTTGTTACTAATTGTTGTAGCCTATCGGAGGTTTCATACTCTTTTCCGATGCAAACAAGAAGAGGAAAGAGTAGTTCTTGAGTTGCAAGTGGCATGAGAGAGTTTGAGAGGAGTCTATGCAGTGTATTGCCATTGGAAGTTGTTTTTGAAAGCGATGAGGCTTCCAATGCTTTTTCTTCTGCTAAATAGCGGATGTGTAAAAGAGAGTTTTCTTCTGTATTAAAAGCGTATGGAAGATGTTGGATATATTGTTCTATTTTTTTTGCAATCTTATCTATTGTAGAGTTTTTAACGAAGTAGCCTAGAAAGTTAAAACGCTCAGTGTTTGTTTTGAAACTCACGCTTTGTATTATGGATAGTTGAAAATTATAAGAGTGTAGGTCAGGGTTTGAAGGTTGTGTTGTACAAGAGCTTGAAGGGTTGGAATTAATACTGTCGTCTGTTTTTAAAAAAATAAAATCGGGGTTGGGGTTGGTAATGCTCATAAAAGTTCGGTTTGTCTTTTTTAGTTAGTTGGTTTTTTATTGCTTTGTATTGATTTAAATGACAACTATCGATTTCTCGACAGGAAACGCTCTTTCGTAATGTCCAGAAGATTTGCCTGATCCACTGTACCAGATGTGTATAACTTCTTTGCTTGGATCCGTGGATGTTACAAAATCCTTTTGGCAGCGGTTTTTCCCGCCTGTTTCTTCCCAATTGCTTGCAGGTTGATACAATGCAACGGGAATGTCTAGAAATTCGGCAATTGCTTGCAGCTCATCTTGTAGTAAGAAGGCTGAAGTTGGACGCAAAGCTTCGATATAAGCTTTAATAACTTCTGGGTGGTGAACAAATGCGAGCCTGGCGTTTTCTGCGACTCTAAAGTGATGCTTTCTTTGATCAGAGGAACGGGGATATTTCTTAGCT
>JBDQID010000270.1:0-3488 GCA_040264515.1 Chlamydiales bacterium | reverse complement strand
CTGGATACCGATAGCTTCTAACTTTTCCACCGTCTCTTTTGGGCGGCGTACAACAGCAAGAATATCTATTTGAGGTTTCGCAGCAAGGCCTGGAACGGAAGTTGAACCGATATGATGAATTTCTAAACAGTTTTTTCCCAAAGCTTCTCTGATTTTTTGAGCTTCTAGCTCAAATACCTGTGGCCAAACTGGATCATACGAAATAACTTCGATTGTTTTAGTTTTTTTTGTCATCTGTTATTTGCTCCATAATGTGATGCAGGTTCACAAACGCCCAATATTCGATAATTTTCCCGCTTTTCATGCGGTACATAGAAGCTCCGGAATAACTCACGGGCTTTTCTGTTGCTTGAATCCCTTGAAATTCACCTTGGTGAGTTCCCTTCGCTGACCAATGGGATACCACCATATCATTCTCACAAACAAACCCTTCGTGAGAGACGTGTAAATTAGGAAAAGCTTGTAACCACGCTATAGCGATTTCTTTCATAGCACCGGCGCCTTTTAACTGACGCAAAGGGCTATGAATTAACGTTTCAGCATTAAACAAAGAGTCCACAGCTGAGATCTCTTTTTTGTTCCAAACCGCGTTAGAATAGTTCTTGATTATTTCTTGAGACATGTTAGTAAAGCCCTTTTTCAGAAGATGAAGCAGCAAGAGTCTGGCTTAGGGATTTTTGAAAAATCGTAATTGCCCGCTCTATCATTTGCCTATTAACATCCCGGTGCGTAACAAGACGCAACTCTGTTCCCATACTCAATAAAAGACCGTGCTCTTTCGCAAAGCTCTGCAACGGCCCGTTTAAAGAAGGCTCGATTTCAATAAAAACCATATTTGTTGCACTATTTGTTACACGAATCCTAGGATCTTCTAAAGAGCGAAGACCTTCTGCTAGAAGCGTTGCATTCTTGTGATCTTCATCGAGTCCTTCTACATGGTGAGCCAACGCGTACTGAGCTGCTGCTGCTAGAATCCCCCCTTGCCTAAAGGCGCCTCCCAATATTTTTCTCCAACGAAGAGCACGCTTTATCAACTCACGGTCCGCTACAAGCATAGCGCCTGCAGGACATCCTAACCCTTTAGAAAAACAAAGTGTAACGGAGTCAACATGTTCAGCAATCTTACCTACAGAAGTTTTTAAGAAAACGGAGGCGTTAAAGAGTCTAGCTCCGTCCATATGTAACTTTAGCTCATTTTTATTGCAAAGGACCCTTGCTTCTTTAATATAATCGAGGGGTAGTACTTTACCCCCTTGGGTGTTCTCAATGCAAAGCAGACGTGAGATGGCAAAATGTGGATCATCGGGCTTGATAGCTCCCGCTACTTTTTGTAAGTCGAGTGTTCCGTCGGCTTCGAAGGAAATTGGCTGAGGCTGTACACTACCCAACACAGCAGCGCCTCCCGCTTCCCAACGATAGCAGTGCGCCTCGTTACCAACGATGTATTCCTCACCCCGTTGACAATGGGACATAATGGCGATCAAGTTTGACTGTGTTGCTGTGGGTAGAAAGAGAGCTGCCTCTTTTCCCAGTAGTTTTGCCACTTCCTCTTGAAACGCTAAAATTGTCGGGTCTTCTCCCCATACGTCGTCTCCAAGAACGGCTTGACACATGAACTGTTTCATCTCAGGGGTAGGCTGAGTCATTGTGTCACTTCTTAGATCTATCGCCATTATCTTTTAGTCCCTATAAAAGCCGGTTATAAGTCCAGAATATTAGCAAAATAGAATATTAAATGGGTAGATCTTCCTAAGCACATCCTTAAGTTCAAGGGGTTGAAAACTTTCGAACTCTCAGCTGTTCAGCATAGAGTAAAATTATTTGAATACTTTCAGCACGAAGATGTGGAAACAGCTTTGTTGATATATCAAAGCTCAAATAACACGGTCAAAAGCTTTTGGGAGTACTCTTTAAAGGAGACCTCTTCTCCATCTTTAAGACTCTCCTGGAAGTCCCAAGAAACGGTTTTTATTTTAGCAAAGGTTGCTAACTTTTCTTGCTTATTAAAATCCGATTTCGAAACGATACTGTTACACATCTCGGTAATTTCTCTGAAATAATACGGCTCAAAAGCTTTTCTTACCTCAGCATCCAGGTCCGACCCCGTCAAACTTCTTTTTTTATCATCGGTAATTCTGCTCTTTATTCTACTGAAAAGCTCTGGGTTTTTAGAAAAAAAATGGTTCAACTGCTTTTCTCGTACTACAGGTAGTGTTGTTGATTTTAATTGCGTTGTAGAGCTTTTCTTAATCTCACTTTTGTTGAAAAAACCTTTTATCTCTTCAAAAGTAAAGAAGCTTGCAAGATCGATAACCTTAATTCCAGACTGGTTATCAACCATGACATTTCCTTCATGAAGATCCAAATGGATCAAGCCAAAGGAGTTCGCGTATTCAAGTGCGGCTACAAACTGTGTTGTAAGAGCAACAATGGATTGCTGAGATAGTGAATAACGTGGGGTTTTAGCAATAATTGAGCCTTCAACCAGCTCCATTACAAGATAACCAAAATATTTCTCGTTATCGAAGTCGTTTAAAAAATAGCTGTGAGCCTTAAGAATATTCTGATGATTAAGGATTTGAGAGCGTGCAAATTCTCGCTCAACTTGCATTAGCTGATCTAAAAAAGGGTCGTAAGATTCGTTCTGATGTAGTTTGTACGCTTTTAGAGCAAATCGAGAGCCTTGAGAGTCTTCAACCAAAAATACATGAGAACAATAGCCACTACCTAACTGTTTAATGACCGTGTAAGATTCCGATGAGGAATGGATTACTGGTGGACTCTCTTCTGCTTCTGTATAAATAAAAAATGAAAATAAAATCGGTATTATAAAAAATAGACGTCTCATGACTTCCCTGTTAATTACTTTAATTAAAAAAATGCTTTCCAATAAAAAACTACCGTGTAGTCAATGCTATTAACTAGCACATCCTTTTACATGAGCTGCTTTAGGATATAGCCAACAAGATTGAGTATGGTCGTTAACGAGCCCAACTGCTTGCATGTAGGCGTACATGATTACTGGTCCGACAAAAGACATCCCGCGTTTTTTCAACGCTTTTGAAAGTGCTTCACTTTCTTGAGTTTTTACTGGTACTTCTTTGTGATCTTTCCATCGATTAACGATCGTTTTTCCATTAACGAAGCTCCATAGATAATGAGAGAAGGAGCCAAACTCTTTTTGAATTTCAATAAAGGCAATCGCATTTTTACGAGCGGAATATATTTTAAGACGATTGCGAATCAGGCCAGAATCTTTAATGAGAGCGTCAAGTTCCGCATCACTCATATTAGCAACTTTTTCCGGATTGAAATTGTGAAAAGCTTTGCGGTACGCGTCTCTTCTAGCTAAAATTGTTTTCCAACTTAGTCCTGCTTGAGCTCCTTCAAGGCGTACAGGCTCTTCACCCCTGGCGCAGGCCGCTTGGGCCGAACGAGATTCACAGTGCCAAACGTCCCGCTGCCCAGCTCTTCCACCACTTCAAAGT
>JBDQID010000269.1:0-3494 GCA_040264515.1 Chlamydiales bacterium | reverse complement strand
GTCCTTGTTCGCCCTTCATATGTACTCTCTGGTGCCGCTATGAACGTTATTTATAGCGATCGTGAACTCAAGCAGTATTTAAAAGAGGCATCCACAATCTCCAAAGATCACCCCGTTGTGATCTCAAAGTTTATCTCTGAGGCAAAAGAGCTCGAAATCGACGGTGTAGCCAAAGATGGAAAAATTATCATCCAAGCGATCTCCGAGCATATCGAAAATGCCGGTGTGCACTCGGGTGACGCCACCATCGTGCTCCCCCCGCAACGACTCTATCTCGAAACCATTCGCCGTACAAAAAAGATCACCAGCACAATCATCAATCTCCTAAGCATCACAGGCCCCTTTAACATCCAATTTCTGGCCAAAGACAACGCCATTCAAGTGATCGAATGCAACGTTCGCGCCTCGCGCTCCTTTCCCTTTGTCTCCAAAGTCACTGGCTACAACTTCATCGAAATTGCGACAAAAGCAATCCTCGGAGAAAGCCAAAATACACAATACGAAACACTTGAGCTCGACTACGTCGGAATCAAGAGCCCGCAATTTTCCTACCATCGGCTAAAAGGTGCAAACCCCGTTGCTCATGTGGAGATGGCATCGACCGGAGAAGTTGCGTGCATCGGAGACAACCTTCACGAAGCGTTCTACGCCTCCTGGCTTGCAACAGAACAATCGATTTCCGGTAAACGGATTTTGGTGAGTATCGGAGGAAGCAAAAAAGTTGCGCTCTTAGAGCCTCTGAAAACGTTAGACGAGCAAGGTTGGGAGATCTTCTCAACAGCTGGCACACACCACTTCCTAGCAAAAAACGGCGTCGGCTCACTCTTTCTCTACAAAGCAAGCGATGGGCTAGAGCCCGCTGTTACGAGCTGTATCGAGAATAAAGAAATCGATCTTATCATCAACATTCCCACATCACAAATGGACAAGCAGCTCAGCGACGGATATCAAATCCGTCGCCTCGCCATCGACCATCACATCCCACTGATCACAAATCTACAAATCGCACAAATCCTTCTCAAATGCCTTGCAGAAGTCGATTCAAAAACCTTACCTATCAAATCGTGGAACGAATACCTTCACCCATCACCGGAGGCCCCTCATGCTCTTAGCGCCCTCTCCCATTCATGACATTATTTCGATGAACGATCTGAGCCGAGAGCAGACTCTGCACATTCTCGATCTCGCTCGCGAAATCAAAAAGAATCCTCCAGGAAATGTGCTTACAGGTAAGCTCCTTGGCTGCTGCTTTTTCGAGCCGTCAACACGCACGCGACTCTCCTTTGAGGCTGCGATGTATAAGCTTGGAGGACAAGTCGTTGGCTTTAGTGATAGCCAAACAACATCCACAAAAAAAGGCGAATCACTAAGCGATACCATTAAAGTCATGGGAAAATACGTCGACGCCATCGTTATCCGCCATCCCCTTGCAGGCTCGGCTCAGCGCGCAGCGGAAGCTACAGACAAACCCGTACTCAATGCAGGAGATGGCACAAATCAACATCCAACACAAACCTTGCTTGATCTTTTCACCATCCAAGAGCGTCAACAGCGGCTCGATGATCTAAACATCGTTATTGTCGGAGACCTTAAACACGGTAGAACAACTCATTCACTCATCCAAGCGTGCGCCTTTTTTCAAGCACGCCTCTATTTCGTTACCCCAGCAGAGCTCGGAGTGCCAAGAGATCTATGCGAAAAGCTTCGCCAGCAACGCATCAAATTCTCCTTTCATAAAGAGATCGAAGAGGTCATCAGCAAAGCCGATGTTCTCTATATGACACGTATTCAAGAAGAACGTTTTACTAATCCATTAGAGCTCAAACAGATCAAAAACCGCTTTATTCTAACTCCAGAGCATCTCCAAGGTAACATCAAAGAAAACTTGCAAATCCTTCATCCCCTCCCCCGTATCAACGAAATCAGCCCCGAAATCGATGACTCCAAACACGCCTCCTACTTCGAGCAAGCAGAAAACGGACTCTATATCAGGCAAGCACTCTTAAGCCTTGTCTTAGGAAACCAACCCACGATGAGCTAATTTAAAATGGTTTTGAGAGTTTATTTAAGATCAGACCAACGGTCTGATCTTAAATAAACTCTCAAAACCACCCAGAATCACTAAGCCGTAATTAAGACGAGGATCATGCTAACAAAAACACTCTCTGTCTCAGCAATCAGAAATGGAACCGTTATCGACCACATACCAGCAAGTCAAGCACTTCGAATCGTTCAGCTACTAAAACTAAACGAATCAAAGCTCGCAATTACTCTGGGTCTGAACCTCCCTAGCACATCCCTTGGGAGCAAAGATATCCTAAAGATCGAAGACAAAGCGCTCTCTTTAGCAGAGGCTAACCAAGTTGCCATCTTCGCCCCACTTGCAAGTATCAATATCATCTCAAATTACACCATCAAAGAAAAATTCCAAGTCGCCATCCCAAAATCAGTACAAAGCTTGCTACACTGCCCTAACCTACAATGCATCACGAATCACGAACACATTCCCTCCCACTTTGGCATCGACCACCAAAAAAGAGGCCTTCAACTTAAATGTAAATATTGCGAAAACAGCTTCACCCCAAATGAAATCCCATGATTACAATAAAAAATGCAATAACCCTCAGTGGTAGCAAAAAAGACCTCTCCATTAACTCCGATGAAGAAAGAACCATCGATGCCACAGGCTTGACACTACTCCCTGCACTCATCGACCCCCACGTACACTTCAGAACGCCAGGCGCAGAACACAAGGAAGATTGGAAAAGTGGTGCTCAAGCGGCTATTGCCGGAGGTATCACCACCGTCTTCGACATGCCCAATAATAGCCCCACCTGCACAACAGAGAAGCACTTAGAAGAAAAAGAAGCGCTCATACAAAAACAGCTCGATGAAGTAAAAATCCCCCTGCGCTACAAGCTTTACTTCGGAGCGGATAAAAAACATCTCCAAGAAATCCCAAAAGTAAGTAGTAAAACTGTTGCTCTAAAAATTTTCATGGGATCAAGCACAGGCGATCTGCTTATTAGTGATGATGTCACTTTAGATGAAGCGTTTAAACAAGCAGCTCAAAGCAATATGATCGTGGCCGTTCACGCTGAAAAAGAGACCATCCTCACAAAACAGCAAGCAAAATACGCCGACCGCCGCGATCCTGCTGTACACTCCATTATCCGCGATCGATCTGCTGCTGCTGCTGCCGTCGACCAAGCAATCACTCTATGCGCAAAATACAACTCCCCTCTCTACATCCTTCACATCAGCAGTAAAGAAGAGGTCGACCTCATTCGCGAAGGCAAAAAAAAAGGGCTGCCTCTTTTTTGTGAGACAACCCCACACCACCTCTTTTTCTCCGATAACGCATACAAAACATGGGGAACCTGCGTACAGATGAACCCACCTTTGCGTAGAGCTGACGACCAAGCAGCCCTCTGGGACGGCATCAACGACGGTACCATCGATGCGATCGGCACTGATCACGCACCACACACGAT
>JBDQID010000268.1:0-3504 GCA_040264515.1 Chlamydiales bacterium | reverse complement strand
GGACTTGAAATCGCTAAGAGAAAACCTAATAGCAAAGCGCTACGTCCTGAATCCAAAGCAGGCTCAAATGACGACGACGGAGTAAGACCTTTTCTTATACTTTGAATTCCAAGAATAATCAAAAGTATCGAGCCAAAAATCCAAACAGCGAGCTTTATCGTAGGGTCTTTCAATACTTGAAGAAGGCCGAGGTATGCAAAAATAAGACAAAGCGTATTACCAACTGCACCTCCAAGTCGAATAGAAAAGGCGTCCCAGAAGCCTCTTTGGAGGGCTCTGTTGATGCATTCGAGGCTAACAGGGCCAATGGGAGCGGCTAGGGAGATCCCTAGAACGATATTTTGGAGTAGTTCATTCATTTGATTTAGCTTTTGAGTAAAAAAGGTCTGGAAAAACGATAAGCCGGATTTTGTCGATCGTTTTACAACGATGGGCAATCATTCATCTAGGGGTGACGTCACCGGCACCCTCATGCGCCCTTCTTTGAAACACCGCGAAGAACGGCTGTTGTTTCGTTCGAGGTCTTGCTTCGGATAGGGTTTATAGCACCCGGAGTTTCCTCCGGTGTGATCAGATCATAAAACTGATATTTTCATCCTGTCGGCTCTGCTTTCGCAGAGCCGCGGTCTATTTTCTGTTACACTTTCCGTAGCTTTACAGCCCCCAGCGTTTCGCTGGTATCCTCTTCTGTGAAGCCCAGACTTTCCTCCCCTGCGGAGATCACTCCACAGCAGCGATTGCCTGTCTTTCCAGACCAAAAGATTAGATTGTTGCGGACTTTCGTCGTCGGCGTTTCGTAGCAGCTGCGGTACCTTCTACAGCTTCACTTTCTTGCCAGTAGAGGATTCTAGAGCAGTGTTCACAGAAAACGATTCTTTCACCTTTACGAACAAGGTTTTCGTGCTGTGCGGTAAGAACGATGTGGCAACCACTGCATGTGCGACTTTCCATTGGAACGACAACGCGGTCTTTTTTGTTACGAAGGAGTTTGTCATAGATGGCAAGTGTTTCAGGATCTGCATTTTTCTCGCGATCTTTACGTTCAACGAGAAGAGCTTTACCTTCTTCGTTAATACGGACAATACTTTCGTTAAGTTCATCTTCGAAGACGACACTACTCTCACCTGTTGAAGAGATGCTTTGGTTGATGCTATCAAGGCCTTCTTCTTCGTTTGCAAGAATATCCATGGCATCACTTAAGCGTTGTTCTACGTTTGTACGTTCGCGTTCAGCGTGTGAGATTTCTTGGCTAAGAGCGTTAAATTCTTCTACTTTTTTGACTTTGTTTTGCTGTGCTTCGTATTTTTTGATTTTCTCTTGAACTTCTTCGAGTCGACCTTCTAATACGTTAACATTTTTCTTAGCTTCAAGGATATCACCTTCTTTGTTCTTGAGCTGTTTTTGTAGCTCAGAGCGAAGTGCGTGGATATTGATCAGCTCAGATTGGCGTTCTTTTTTAAGGCGCATAAGGCGAATCATCTTGATGTCAAATTCTTGGATCGACAAGATTTCTTTAAGAGAGTCTAGCATTGTTGAGCATCCCAGGTAATTTTATTTTTTCTCAGGACACGTATTTTACCTATCCCTGCAATTATTTCCAAGGAAAACAAATTGTATTTTTTTGTTGACAGAGTAAAAGCTTGGCATTGATAATGACCATTGATAATTGGAATCCATAGGTTTAAAAGGAGGAATTTATGCCAAGGAAATCAGCTGTCTTATCACCAGAGAAACGTAACGGAACTGCACCTAAGAAAGCATCACGAGCATCTACAAAGAAAACGCGCGTTACTGCACGCATTGATGTTGGTTATCCTAATACTTTGTATATCCGAGGAGAGGGTGCGCACCTCAATTGGGAAAAAGGTGTTGCCATGAAAAACATCCGTGCTAACTTATGGGAATGGGAAACGGGAAGGCGTTTTTCGAAGTGCAATTTCAAGTTCGTTGTTAATGACAAAGAGTTTGAAGTTGGAGAAAACCACGAACTGAAGCATGGTGAGACTCTGACTTTTAGACCTGTGTTTAAAAGCCACGAAGAAAATGCTTAGTGAAAAGTTGTTGAAAGCTCACGAAGAGATCTGTAAGGATTGCTTTGTGGGCTTTGATGGTTTTTGCGATGAGATCATCGATCTCATCGACAAACGCCATGACAGTGAAAATTACACACCGCTACCAACGATTGAAGCGTTTGGCAAACGAATTCTTTCCGCCAAGGGTGTAAGTGGTAATCTTGAGCTTGTTACAAAGCAAATCAAAATTGGGGGCAACGCCCCTATCCTAGCCAACGCACTGCAGAATAGCCAGCACAGAATCTACTTCGCGGGCACCATAGGAACAAAAAATCAAATAGAACCACTCTTTGCCGATTTTGCGGCTCGCTGCGAGCGCGTCATCCCTCTTGGCCCAAGCGGTCACAGCGATGCACTCGAATTTAGCGATGGAAAAATTATTTTGGGAAAGCTCAGCTCTCTTTTTCATATTGATTACAGAACGCTTTTAGCTGCTGTATCAGAAGATGAGCTTGTAAACTTACTTAACAAAGCAGCTCTTTTTGCAACAGTGAACTGGACGATGTTGCCGAAGATGACGGAAATTTGGGAAGGGATTGCACAGAACATCCTGCCTCGCTTAAAAAGAGATAAATTAAGGTGGCTTTTTGTAGATCTGTGTGACCCTGCAAAGCGCTCTGAGACCGATCTACAACGTGCCATGGAAGTTCTTGCAAGTTTTAGCTCGGTCTATCAAGTTGTTTTAGGCTTGAATAGAGCGGAGGCAAAACATTTGGGAGATGTATACGGAATTAGTTCTGACGCTAAGGCACTTCAGAGAAAACTAGGGCTCTCTCAGGTTGTAATCCACAGTGCTGGAGTATCAAAGGCTGCATCTGATGATGGGAATGAATTTGAATTTAGAGCGGCAGTGTGTAAAACGCCAAAACTTACAACAGGTGCTGGAGACAACTTCAATGCCGGCTACTGCAACGGGCTGCTTTACGGTTTTTCTGTACAGGAATGCTTGGAGCTTGCGATGACAACAGCTGGGTTTTATGTGCGGAAGGGGCGCAGTCCTAATGTTAAAGAGTTAGTTAAAAGCCTCAGTAATTCCAGTAATGAGGTCATTTAAACCTTTTTAACGCGAAGACGCAAAGATTACATTTTATTGTGCTGTAACAAAGTTCGCGAGGAGTCGATTTTGAGTGGTATTTAGCGTCAGTTCGACTCTTAATTTGGTACTAATGATTTACAACAATCATTTTTAGAGCACAGAATCAATCTGCATCTACCTTCAGATCAATATTTTAGTTCTAGGATTGAAGTTTGGCACTTTTTTTATGCCTACAACAGCTCAGTCTCGAATTCAGACAGACGATGAGTTTACTTAAGACCACGGTAGTGGTCGTTTCTCTCTTTAGCCAGCACTTTAGTGCTGGGAAAGATAGAAAAAGATCTATGCCACGGTAGTGGCATCTCTCAGGATTTCAAAGTTAAAAAAGAAGAGAAG
>JBDQID010000267.1:0-3506 GCA_040264515.1 Chlamydiales bacterium | reverse complement strand
GAATTCTCGAAGAAGATATCGTTCCGTCCGAAGGTAAACAACGACACGCTAGAGTGTAGTGCCTGCTCTCAAATGTTTTAACTAGATAAATTAAAGAGGTACATATGAAAAAGATTCCGGAAGGATTCAACACTGTAACAGCGTCCGTTGTGGTCAGCGATGCAAAAGCTGCGATTGCTCTTTATGAAAAAGGGTTCGGAGCTAAGCTTAACGCCTGTCTTGAATGCCCAAAAACAGGTAAAGTTCTTCATGCTTGTTTGCAAATTGGAACATCAATACTCTTTCTTTGCGACGAGAATGAAGAGATGCAAATAAAAGCGCCGGGAGCTGATGGCTCTTCACTCTCTTTTTATCTCTATGTCGAAGATGTAGACGCCTCACACAAGCAAGCGGTGGCATCTGGCTTTCAAGAGATAAGCCCTCCAACAGATCAATTCTGGGGTGATCGTATGGGAGTTGTCAGCGATAGCTTTGGCTACAAATGGCAGTTTGCAACCCATGTAAGAGATGTCTCCGACGAAGAGATTGCAGAGGCTATGAAACAGATGACATCCTCAGTTTCTTAACGCCAAAAAACCTTAGTTTCAGCTATCATATTCGATAGCTGAAACTAAAAATTTACCCAACTCTCCATTTAATGATTCAATTTGATAATTTAACCAAATCGTTTGGTCAAGATCTCCTTTTTAATGAAATCTCCTTCAAAATTAATAAATCAGAACGGTGCGGCTTAGTTGGTCGAAACGGCTCGGGGAAAACAACTCTTCTCCGTTTGATTACCGAAAATGATGACTCCGATTCCGGCTCGATTACGACTCCGAAACAGTATAAAATGGGCTACCTTCAGCAGCATTTGCACTTTGAAAAATCCACGATTCGTGAAGAAGCGTCGGCATCATTACCGAAAGGTGAGGAAGAAAATCTCTACAAAGTAGAACGTATTCTCTTTGGGCTCGGCTTCCAAGAAGATGATATGCTGCAAAATCCAAGTGATTTGTCCGGAGGCTTCCAGTTGCGTCTGCATCTGGCCAAAGTACTAGCGTCGGAGCCAGACTGTCTTCTGCTCGATGAACCCACCAACTACCTCGATATCATTGCTATTCGTTGGTTTTCTAGGTTCCTTCGCTCATGGCCAGGAGAGCTCCTTATCATCTCGCACGACCGCGCATTTATGGATCAAGTCTGTACCCACACCGTCGGTATTCACCGTCAGAAAATTTTGAAAGTGAAAGGTGGATGCGATAAGTTATATTCGCAAATTCTTCAAGCGGAAGAGATTCACGAAAAAACACGGCAAGGATTAGAAAAAAAACGACAGCACGCAGAAGATTTCATTAAAAAGTTCGGAGCCAAAGCTACGAAGGCGTCTCAAGCGCAATCCCGAGCAAAAGCTTTGGAAAAAATGCCCTCACTAGAAAAACTCTCAAAACTACGCCATCTAGACTTCTCCTTCAATACAGCGCCCTTTCCAGGAAAGATACTCGTCGAAGCAAAGAATATTGCCTTCTCCTATGATAGCGAGAACACGCTTATTCGCGATTTCTCGATCTCAATTGAAAAAGGAGATCGCCTGGCAATCATTGGGAAAAATGGTAAAGGAAAATCCACGCTCCTAAAACTACTAGCTCAAGAACTACGCCCTTCTAGTGGTACGTTCTCTTCGTCCGAAAATATTCAACTCGGCTACTTTGGACAAACAAACATCGATCGCCTAAACGCAACGATAACGATAGAAGAAGAAATATCTCTTGCAAACCCAACACTTTCATACGGCGAAGTACGTGCGATTTGTGGACTTCTGATGTTTAGTGGAGACAAAGCGAAGAAAAAGATCTCCGTGCTTTCAGGTGGAGAAAAAAGTCGCGTTTTATTGGGAAGGATCTTAGCGTCATCTTGTAACTTTCTTCTTCTCGACGAGCCCGATAACCACTTGGATATGGAATCAGTCGAAGCCCTCAAAGCGGCGTTAGAGCACTTTGACGGTACAGTTGTGATCGTCTCTCACAGTGAACTACTCTTAGAGACCGTACCGAAAAAATTGGTGGTCTGTAAGGGTGACGAGCAGTTTGTATTCGATGGTGATTATACGCGCTTTTTAGAAGCTGGAGGATGGGAAGAAGGGGATGTACAGCCCTCGCGAAGCAAATCAACACTCTCTTCAAAAGAGAAAAAACAGAGAAGAGCCGAGGTCATAAAAAATCGCTCGCAAGCTTTGCGTCCGTTAAAAAAAGAGATCGAAAAGCTCGAAAAGAAAATCACAAATCTCGAGCTCGAAATAGAGCGTGATAACGACGCACTCATTCAAGCGTCTTCAGAAGGTGACAACCAAAAATCAGCAAAACTCTCACAAGAGCTAGGCCAAAAAAGAAAACTCGTTGACACTCTTTTCGAACAGCTCGAACACAGCAGTTGTGAGCACGACGAAAAGCACGCCCTTTTCGAAAACGAACTCAGTGAGCTTGAGCGCTAGCGCTCTGTCAAGATTGTGCACTTTATCCTAAGGTTCAAGTTTGATTCTTAGTCTACTCTTTTTTACTGGTTTATAGAAATGGTTTTTAGACCACGGTAGTGGTCGCACCTCTCACTTTAGTGCTGGGAAAGGTAGGAAGAAAACCTATGCCACGGTAGTGGCATCTCTTAGGATCTCAAAGTTAAAAAAGAAGAGAGGTGCCGCTGCCGCGGCACACTATTCTTATTATCCCGTCCCAGCACTAAAGTGCTGGGCTAAAGAGAGAAACGATCACTACCGTGGTCTTAAAATGATTGTCATAAATCATCAGCTGGAGCCAAGTGAAGATTTTAATTAACACTGCTCTAAGGTTCAAGCTTGACAAAGCGCCAAGCCCTTTTCGTATTCAATCAATTCAGACTTGATCTCCGGCCCCCAATAATAGCCTCCGATCTTTCCAGACTGGGGCAATACTCGATGACACGGGATCGCAATAGCGATCTTGTTTCTTCCCACAGCGTTGCCCACAGCGCGGTACGCTTTTGGACGGTTGATCGCTGTTGCGATCCCTTTATAAGAGCGAGAGTGTGCCAGCGGAATCGTTGTTAGCTCTTTCCAGATAGCCATTTCGAACTCCGTTCCCGAAATGACAAGGTCCACGTGTTCCATTTGAAGGATAGAGCGCAAAGCAGGCTCTGTTTTCTCGGGTGCTTTCGTTGCAAAAGAGTACTCTTCTTTTTTAAAAGATAAGCGGCACACTCCTTGAGGAGCCGTTGCAATTGTAACGGGGCCAAAAACCGTATCGTGATGCCCATAGTAGATGCGGTTCTCATCCAAAAACCTTTGAAAATGACGTGGTTGTATGAAGTGTAGAGTCATAAGGCTTTCCGGTTTTAATTGATTTTTAGAAGATCAGACCTCTGGTCTGATCTCTGAAGTTTGGTACTTTTTTGTGTCTACAACAGCTCGGTCTCGAATTCAGACAGACAATGAGTTTGTTTAGACCACGGTAGTGGTTGTTTCTCTCTTTAGCCCAGCACTTTAGTGCTGGGAGAGG
>JBDQID010000266.1:0-3510 GCA_040264515.1 Chlamydiales bacterium | reverse complement strand
GGTCGACTCTTAATTTAACCTAGCACTTTAGTGGTGGGGCTGAAGTTTGGCACTTTTTTTGTGCCTACAACAGCTCGCTCTCGAATTCAGACAGACGATGAGTTTAATTAAGACCACGGTAGTGGTCGTTTCTCTCTTTAGCCAGCACTTTAGTGCTGGGACGGGATAATAAGAATAGTGTGCCGCGACAGCGGCACTTCTCTTCTTTTTTAACTTTGAAATCCTGAGAGATGCCACTACCGTGGCATAGATCTTTTTCTATCTTTCCCAGCACTAAAGTGCTGGGCTAAGGAGAGAAACGACCACTACCGTGGTCTTAATTAAACTCATCGTCTGTCTGAATTCGAGAGCGAGCTGTTGTAGGCACAAAAAAAGTGCCAAACTTCAGCCCCACCACTAAAGTGCTAGGTTAAATTAAGAGTCGACCATTGGCCTTCTATTCCGGAAATTTCAGAACAAACCTCCATTAATTGACCGAAAAGAGTAACAAAGCTTAAAATCCAATAATTATAAAAATTAAAACACTAAGGATAACGATGTCTCGATTTAAAGAGTATTTAGCAAAGACTCCACATGAAGAACAGGACGCTGCAACAGTTGCCTTTTTGGCATCACTTGATCACATTGAAGTGACATCGCCTTTGGTAGCACAGCGTGTCGTCAAAGAGCTCGCCGATCAGCGCTCACACGTCAAACTCATTGCATCTGAAAACTACTCATCACTTGCCACACAGCTCGCTATGGGCAACCTTCTAACTGACAAGTACTCCGAGGGGTATGTAGACCACCGCTTTTATGCAGGGTGCGAGAATGTTGATGCGGTAGAAGGCGAGGCTACGAATTTAGCAAAAGAGCTTTTTGGTGCCGAATACGCCTATGTTCAACCGCACTCTGGAGCTGATGCCAACCTGGTTGCTTTTTGGTCTATCTTAATTCATAAGATACAAAATAAAGAGATTGAAGCGCTTGGGAAAAAGAGTGTTGATGAGCTCACAGACGATGAGCATGAGACAATTCGGCGTTTAATGATGAGCCAAACATTAATGGGCATGTCGCTTGGTTCTGGAGGTCACTTAACACACGGCTACCGCCACAATGTTTCAGCCAAAATGATGCGCTCAGTGTGCTACGAAGTTGACCCTGAAACAGGACTTCTTGACTATACAGCACTCTTGGAAATGGCAAGAGAAGTCAAGCCAACAATCTTACTTGCTGGCTATTCAGCATACCCACGACGCATTAACTTCCGTAAGATGCGTGAGATTGCCGACAGTGTCGGAGCTGTGCTTATGGTTGACATGGCACATTTTGCAGGTCTTGTTGCGGGTGGAGTATTTCAAGGCGATGAAAACCCTGTACCACACGCTCATGTTGTCACATCGACAACACATAAAACACTTCGTGGACCGCGTGGAGGCTTAGTTTTAGCAAAAGCTGAGTTTGCAGAAGTCATCAACAAGGGGTGCCCTCTGATCCTAGGCGGACCGCTCCCCCACGTTATGGCAGCTAAAGCTGTCGCTTTTAAAGAAGCGTCCAGCGACAGCTTTAAGCAGTACTCTCAGAGCGTTGTCAACAATGCACAAAGCTTAGCCAAACATCTCCAAACCGAAGGTGTTTCTGTTCTTACAGGTGGAACGGATAATCACCTTCTGCTCTTTGATGTGCGCCCCTTTGGTATTACAGGACGCCAAGCCGAAAGTGCTCTGCGAGATGCAGGTCTGACGGTAAATCGCAATGCGCTACCGCTCGACCCGAATGGCCCGTGGTACACATCTGGAATTCGCGTGGGGACTCCGGCTATGACAACGCTTGGTATGGGAGAGAGCGAGATGAAGGAGATAGCCTGCATCATCGCAGAAGTGTTACGTCATACGAAGCCGACAATAGTGCAGAGAACGGGAAAACCGAGTAAGGCAAAGTTCGTTATAGACCAAGAAGTTTTGCAAACATCTTTGATTAGAGTCGGAGATTTACTCACTAATTTCCCTCTCTATCCCGAGCTTGGACTGTTCGAAGAAAGAATTCTTCTTGAAAAAAAGGCAGATAAAGCGAAAATATAACCTGAGAAACAGATTTTAGACTTTCAATACATTGGAGACCTCCATGCCAAAAACAGCCGAACCAAAAAATTCTTTTATTACAATCGACGATAAGATAGAAGATACACTACTAGAAGCGCGACGCCTCTTTTTCTGCGATGCCGTTGATAGCAATAGCGCGCGTGATGCGATTAGAAAACTTTGGTACTTAGAGCTATCCGATCCCGGGAAGCCAATTTACTTCATCATCAACTCCCCTGGTGGCTCTGTAGATTCAGGCTTTGCTGTTTGGGATCAAGTCAAGATGATCACCTCCCCCGTTGTAACCGTTGTCACCGGCCTAGCAGCTTCTATGGGATCTGTTTTAAGTCTTTGCTCCGCTCCTGGCTACCGTTTTGCAACACAGCATTCACGCATTATGATCCACCAACCATCAATGCACGGTTTCATCCAGGGTCAGGCAACGGATCTTGACATTCAAGCAAAAGAGATCATTAAAACTCGCGATCGCCTGATTTCCATGTACATGGAAGCTACTGGCAAGACTTTCGAAGTCATTGAAAGGGCTCTTGATCGCGATACTTGGATGACATCGGAAGAGGCGCTTGAGTTCGGCCTTCTCGACAAGATTGTTACATCATTTGAAGACATCAAGCTGAAATAGTCTTGATAGAGACTCCCTTTTCTAAATACAGCGGAGCTGGAAACGACTTCATCCTCATTGACAACAGAGAGGAGTTTTTTCCGGTCTCCGATGTATCGACTATTATTCAACTCTGTGATCGCCATAACGGCATCGGCGCGGACGGCCTGATTCTACTGTGCCGCTCTGATATCGCTGATGTTCGCATGCGTATTTTCAATGCTGACGGCATGGAAGCTAGCATGTGCGGCAATGGGATCCGTTGCTTGATGCGTTTTTTATGTGATCTTGGCTTTGAAAGAGAAGAGTGCTTGGTTGAAGTTGCATCTTGCTCATACCTTGTCAAAAACCGTGGTGAGACTATTGCTGTTACAATGAATAGCCCAACGGATTTGCGCTGGCATCAGAATGTTTTAGTGGGTAATACGCACTACCTCGTTCACCACATCGACACGGGTGTTCCGCACGGGGTTATTTTTGTTGCCGACATTGAAAGTACCGATGTTTCATCCTTAGGGCGCTCACTGAGGCGGCATGAGTTTTTTGCCCCAAAAGGAATTAACGTAAACTTTGCCATGGTGGCACCAGACCACCGAGTATGGGTGCGTACTTTTGAGCGGGGTGTTGAAGCAGAGACACTTGCCTGTGGAACGGGAGCAACAGCTGCTGCCATTGCTGCGGCAAAACTTTACGATCTTCCATCACCGATCACCGTTCGGACAAGAGGTGAGGCTACATTACAAATAGATTTTTCTCTGTCTAATAATGTTTTTAAAGAGCTTATAATGAGCGGTCCTGCGGTTTTTACATTTAAAGGCTCTCTTCTTC
>JBDQID010000265.1:0-3516 GCA_040264515.1 Chlamydiales bacterium | reverse complement strand
GTTTCAATATTTTGTGTAATTAGAATGAGCTGGTTTTCTATTTTAGAGAGTTCTAAACGAGCTCTTAAGACTTCGTGTTCTTGCTGACTTCCTGACTTCAGCTTCGATTCAGCGGATTCAACGAGATATTCAAATAACGATTTATTTTCTAAAACAATTTCTTCCGATTTGATCCAATAGAAAAGGTTTAACCAATTATTCCTTAGCACAAGTATAAACTTGGCTTTAAGTTCTTCTAAATGCCATTCTTCAGCGACTTCAAGAGCTTTTTTTTGCTCCGAATGAATTTTTCGGGAGCTTCCTTTGGGGAACATTTGTTGAATTCCCACTTGGATTTGTGTCATGTTCTCTTGGTCTAGACGAAAAGTATCTGTAGGAAGATTCATTGCCTTTACAGAGATCATGGGATCTGGTAATTGTTTTGCCAAGACCACTTCATTTTCTAAAGCACGGATCTTTGCTTGTGATCCCTTCAATTCGGGAAGATACTCAAGGGCCTTGAGCTCTGCTCTCTCAAGCGTTAAAATTTCTTCTGAAGCAAGCAGCACTGGTGAAAAGGAAATCAGCGTGCAGAGTGAGAAATAAAATATTTGACGAAAAAATCCGTGCATGTAAGAGTCCAGCTATTGTATACGTTATCATCTTTGCTGAAGATATCCTATAACTGGAAGATTGTCAGTAAGAATTTGACATGGAACTTCCTTGAAAATTTATCGGATGTGGAATTTAGTTACTGTAAGAGTCCTGCTTTCTTGTGACTGTCCCTTTTTAGTTTCGTTGATACCTGCGTGTAAATCGTTGTCATAGAAAAAGAGTCATGTCCCAAAAGCACTTTAATCGTTTTAATATCCATACCATTTTCTAGCCAATGTGTCGCTATGGTGTGGCGGATGGTATGAGGCGTAACCTTACCTTTGAGACCAATTGTCTCAGTATATTTTTCAAAACATCTTGCAACGGATCGTGTAGAGATGCGTTTGCCCGATTTATTAAGGAAAATAGCTTCTTCATCGAGCTGTGCACGTCGATGATGGCCTTTTACAAACCTTTCAGGATGGCTAATGTAATCTTTTAGCCACTTAATTGCTGTTTCAGATATTGGAAGTAATCGCTGCCTTTCACCTTTTCCTCTGATAAGCAGCAGGCATTTTTTCTCATCAAGATCTTCTTTATTGAGGTTCACAAGTTCATTAACGCGAATGCCGGTGCTGTATAAAACTTCGATGATGCAGCGATCTCGAAAGCCAAAAAGGGTTCTTGGATCTGGCTGGTTTAGCAACAACTCTATTTGCTCTTCTGTTACGTAATAGGGAATGAGTTTAGGGGATTTAGGCTTTTCAATATGCTTCATCGGGTTTTCTGTAACATCTTTCTGTATCATCGCAAATTTAAAAAAAGATTTAAGAGACGAAACATGGCGAGCAATAGTCCTGCTATCCAGATCTCTTCTTCCCAAATATCTCAAAAATTTCCTGATCGAAGTTCTTGAAATGCTCCCCAGTGGAATCTTACCATCTCTGAAAGTGTCTCTATCTTGATAGTTTTCTCGGTGAGAAATCCTAGGAGCTCGAGCTTCAGATTCAATTTCTAAAACCTCTTCTTCGATATATTCTTTGAGGTGATTAAGATCTGCAGTATAGCAACGGATGGTATGCTTTGACATCTCATGGATAACACGCAGATGCTCTAAGAAACGGTATGTACATTCAATAAAAGAAGCTTCTATTTTCTTGGATGGCATTTTTTATACTCCTTTTGGATAGCAGCCGTACTTAGATGAATGTACTTGCTGGTAGTTTGAATTTCTTCATGGCCCAAGATCTCTTGTATAATACGGATATCAGTTCCCTTTTCGAGGAGATGCGTAGCAAAACTATGCCTTAGAGTGTGTGGCGAAATGGGTTTCTCTATTCCTGCGGAGCTTGCATAATTTTTGATGAACCTCCAAATTGTCACTCGGTCAATCCGTTTGCCAGTTGAAGAAATAAATAGGGCAGGGGAGTCTGGAGATTTTGAACGATGCTTTTTGATATAAAGTTGCAGCAATTTAAGTGCTCTAGATCCTATAGGAACTATTCTATCTTTATTCCCTTTGCCACGAATGGCAATGACATCTCTATGAATGTCTAAAATATTTAAGTCACAAACTTCGGAAACCCGTAAGCCGCTATCATAGAGTAGTTTCATGATGGACTTATTTCGCAACCCGATGAATATAGATTCATCAGCTTGAGCCAAAAGAGCTTCAACTTCACTGATATCAAGAATCTCTGGGATTTTATCCTGTGTTTTAGGAACGGGAAAATCCAGAATGATGCTGTCTTCAATGTATTCCTCAAAATAGAGAAATCGGAAGAATGAACGTATGGCATTGACCATTCTGACGACTGAGACATTAGCGTATCCAGATTCTCGCAGAATGCGGATATATTCGATGAGCAGCTCATAACTTGCCAGCTTTGCTGAATAGACTTTCTTTGATTTCAAGAATAGCAAAAATCGCTGAATATCGCGTCGATACGCTATGATTGTATGCTGAGAAAAGAATTTTTCCTTTTCCAGATAAACTAGAAAATCTTTGAAAACTGAGTCTAATTCAGATTCTTTCATTTAATAAACCCATAACATTTATTGCTTATTATCAAGACCATTATAGCATAAAAAAAGGTCAAAATCAACGAGTAAATGCTTTACTTATTCTTAATATTCAACAACTTAGGTTATAACATCCTCTCGGAAGAGCTTCTGAGATATGGGTTGATTCTTGATCTTGTGGTTAAATTTATCATTGACCCAAGGTCATAAATTCAGTATTTTAGGTCTCAAGCAAGTCCGTGGTAACGATTCTTAGTGAGACGGTGCAGGAAGATTGCTTAGAAATAAATTGAGAATGAGAAGCATGAAAAAGCTTAAGAATCAAGCCGATAGTGCATTGTTGGGGTGTTTTTGGGAGCTAGTTGGACCTAGCGTTTCCCTTAGATTTTCCGGTCTAAATGCAACATAACTCATATTATCAGACTATGTATATTTAAGAGCCTCCCCTCGCCTTTAAAGAGGATAAATCACTTAAAATAAGCGTGCTATTTTTATTTAAACCTCTTTTGCATACTTTTCTTTCAGATTTAAAGACATAAAGCTGATTTCGATTAAAGCTTCCCATGACCTTGTCGATTCATAAATTTTTTTAAGTAGATCAGATGTGATTTTTCTTGGTAAGCCAAGGCGCTCTTTTGCAAAGTAGTCTATAAAATGTTGACGTTGAATCTTTTTTCTTTTTCCCATGAGTGCAAGAGCTAAATATTCAGGTTCTTTCATATAAATCGCTGAGTTTAACAAATCGTAAGCTGGTGTTAACTGCCATTTTTCATTCAGTTTGAAGAGAGAGAAAATTTTAAGATGCATATCTTCATTAGCAACAAGAAAATTAAATAAAGTAAGTCTTAAGAGTTTCACTTTTTCTGGAATAGGAAAAGTGCAAAAATCTTCGACCGCTCTTTTTTTATTTCTGCCATATCT
>JBDQID010000264.1:0-3529 GCA_040264515.1 Chlamydiales bacterium | reverse complement strand
CCTCTCTTCTTTTTTAACTTTGAGATCCTGAGAGATGCCACTACCGGGGCATAGATTTTTTCCTACCTTTCCCCGCACTAAAGTGCTGGGCGAAAGAGAGAAACGACCACTGCCGTGGTCTTGTATAATCAACTGACATAGGTAACACTACCCTGGTCTAGAAACGATTATCATAAGCCATTAACCAGGATCGAATTAAGAGTCGAACGACGTTAATAATAGTACGACCTGCACATAGCACTAAATATCAAAATTCTATGTTAAGTTGATGCGAATGCGGCGCGCCCGCGCTACAACCACTGTATGTTGCGTAAGGGTAAAGTTTTAAATTAAACATTGAATAAGGACAAATGGTTTAAAGTCGATTTTTGATTTTCTTAAAGAACTCATGCGATAGAGCGCTAGTTACCGCTTTGCGTCTATCTTAATCATTGATTTTCAAAAGTATAACTACGAAACTCACGTTAGCTAATGAATTTCATCTTCTGTAAGCGTTGAAAAGTAGCTCTTTTTTTTATTCTGCATGCGTCCTGATGGACTTTATAACAAGATTGGCCATCAATAGAATAGTCAAACTTCGGCCTAAATCCCTTTTGCACTGCACCTATTAAAACGATTATAACAAGAACTCCAAAGATCATATTCTAAAGGAAAACCTCTTCAGCTATATTTTTTAAGAGCTGTTGAAACTCCTTCTCCTTTCTACGACGACTATAACCAAATCGTCCAAATTCCTGAAGAATTCGACGTAAATTTGATTTTATAGACTCCTCGACTCTCTCTGGAGGGATCTGGCTATACTTACTACGAGACGCTTCTATAAGCAAATGAACTCTCTCTTGTACCTCTTTATCTGTCAGATTTCGAGGATACTCTGAAAAAATCTTTTCAAGATTCTCATTAACCTCTTTATATTCAATCTCCAAAGCTTTCGAATAAAGATGCGCTAAATAACGCTGCTGGAACTCTTTATCTGGAGCATCCTCTGGAAAGAGCTCTTGCACAATCGCATCAATAGTCTCAACACAATCTAAACCTGCTGAATGAAATTGCTCAAAACTCCAGCCCATATTACGAAAAATATCAGAGTGATCTTCTCCCTCCAAATGAGCATCTCGAGTAGCTGTAAGAATCAGCCTCCAAGCATCTCTTACTCTTTCTAAAGGCAGAGGTTTATTACGTTGAAAAAAATGATTATAGTAACAAAATAACGACTTCAATAAAGGGTACAGTTTTCTAAGAAAGGCTCCATCACGAACCTCAGGTATCGGATCTAGGAAAAGAATTTTTTCTAAAGCTCCACCCATTCTTTCCTCATAAGAATAACCGCTCCTATTTGGATTAATAAAATCTTGAATATGTTTTGAAATATCTTCTCCCTTTTGATCAAGAAAATAAACATTCAATAGAAAACTTTTTAAAATAAGGTGCTCATTATTTGCCACATTACGGATTTCACCTGAATACGATATATGCTCCTGTTCAGATAAAACAGCTAATGTCCTACCAAACTGATAGAGCGTTCTTTGCAAATCTTCATTATATTCTAATGTGCCGTACAGCTCTTTAATTTTTTGAGAAAAAAAGCGAAATTCTTGCTCACGAAGCGCTACATCTATATAAGAATCTCCGCCATAATAACTATATTCTCTTAATTGATCATGTAACTGCCCTAAAGATCTGTTGCAAAATTTCAACCGCTCTTCTGGAGGCTCTAAAGCGTCTGTATACCGCATAATTAGTGGAAAAAGCTCCTCTTGCCTTGTGGGAACTGCTTTATGAAGCTCCATACATTTACTAAGAATCGTCTTCTTTGTCTCCAAAGGAGCGTCAAAATAAATAGCGTGACACCGCTTTAATGTATTAAGGATCGGATCAAAGGTCTCTTCTGAGAAAAAACAGCTCTCTAGATATTGTAACGTACCTTCCTCCCCTGCATCTCCTCCAGCTTCTAACAACTCTTCCAAGCGCCCTCCTATATAACGCTCTCTTTGCTCTGGTGTACGTAGGCAGCCTTCAAGAAGGGCTTTCTTTTGCGCACGATTTTCTTCTATAAAAGCTTCAAAATGAGGTAACCAGCTATCCGATGTCAATGCTCGAACATCGCCATTAAGAACGAGTGCTTGCAAAAGATGCTGCTGCAAGCTCTCATCTCTTTGCACATCAATACGGCTATCTTCTCCTGCGACTAAAACCATTCCCGTTGGAGAAAGCATCGCAATATCAACAGAAAAACGATCTCTATTCTGCCTAATCAGCTGCTGTAGCTGCTTAGCTTCCGTTGTTGCTAAAAAGAGTGCACTCCATTCAACAGAGCCTCTATCGCGTAAAACTAACATCTCGCGTATCTGCTTTGCTGCAGGATCTCTAAGGATATTAATTTTGTTATTAGCTGTGCATAAAAAATTAACCGAAGCGTGAGTATTAGGAAGAAAGCAGCCAGCAAAGCCAGTAATATTTTTTCTTCTTAAAGCTGTTTCAAAAGAATAAATCAATAGATGAGAGCTGTAATTTGCTCCGTCGATACGCCCTGATACAATTTCAGCTACTGTTGGCTTGAAAATCTTATCTTGAGGCCAAATAAGCTCTTTATGAGTTGATGGATTCGTCTTCCTAATCGTCTCTACTTGTTGCTGTTGCTGGACTTGTTGCTGCTGTTGCTGCTGTTGCTGCTGCTCTGCTGTTTGCTCAACAGTCGATTCACTCTCTTTTTCTAACTGGGCAGGCACCTCTGGGGGAAGAAGATGATTCTCTAAGGCGTAATGAACAATTCCATCCATTCGTTCGTGAAACTGCTTTAATAACGAGCTCTCACCATTGACAATCGCTTCTGCTATTTGAGATAACTGCGCAACATGCTGCTCCATAAACGCTTCTATAGAGATATTTTCAGCTTCTCTTCCATACTTTTCAATAAGCTGCTCTCGCATCGAGCGTATAAAAAGAGGGCGCGCTGCTTGTCTAATTCTTTCTTCTTTTTCAGGATCATCTGTTGCAAATAGAGCGTTAAGGGCCAGCTGCCTTGTTTCATCTTCAAGCATTTGCAAATACGCTTGAAGGTTCTCTCCTTTCTGCTTTGCGATACCACGCATTATTGAAAAGAGCAAGATGTGATCCATGGAAAGCTGTTCTATCTCTTGATTTAATGTTTGAGCAAATATGGAGACAAGATGGCGCGGAACAACCATTTCTACATGCTGCCCTCTTGCAAGCTGTCGCATACGCATCACCCCTTGCAATAGATCTCTTAGGGAAGTGTGCTCTCCAACCGTTACAAGCGCTCTTGCTTGCGCTCCCATAGCAATATCGGCACCTGTTGTATGCCGTTGATCAAAATAAGTAAAAAGCTGCTCGAGACGACAACCTGTCACAGCTTCAATATTTGCCGGATCCGTTGCTGAAAGCTCTATTGGAGAGTGGCCAGCTTTGAGGCAGTAAAGCAAATTCGTTTCACTGTCGTAGTACAACACCCCTTGAATACGATTTGTATCATCTTTTGAAAAGAAGTCGAGCAGCTGCTGAGCTACTT
>JBDQID010000263.1:0-3531 GCA_040264515.1 Chlamydiales bacterium | reverse complement strand
CATTAATACCGTTTGAGAAGGCTGAATTAAAAACAAGCCAAAAAAAACGAGTTGCCGTTCACCCTCAGTTCCTTACAGACAACAATGGCAGAAGAGTCACAGACAAGGTATGTATTAACGGAAAAAGCGTTAACCTAGAGGCTAAAGAGAAAACCCACGCGCTCTCCATTGTTGAAAAAATGATAGATTTAAATTTCACTGCACTTGAGATTTACAAAGCAAGCGGCCTTCTCTCCCAAACCATCTTAAACGACACACTCTCTCATGCTATGAATTACTACCTATCAAGGCCCGATCTTATCAAAAGTAACTACATGCCATTTAACAACAAGTTATTAGAGGTTTTAATTGATAAAAAAGAGGGACAGTTTAACATTCATTTTCTTCTTAAATACGGCTTTAAAAAAGCAGAGGAAAAAAAAGAAGTCCCTATCACGGTGGAAGTTATTTGCAATTTAAAAACAGAACAAATCTCATACCACTTTCAATCATAGTCTCTTTTAACGAGAAGAACTAATCTCACCCTCACTTAAGCTGTTTTCTACCGCCTCTTCTTTTGCAAGCGCTTGAATTGATTTACTTTGCAATGAGATGGCATCCAAAGAGAGCACCTGCCAGACACAACCCATTTTGGCTAGTAGCACTTTTTGCTCAGTTTTATTTTCTAAAGGATTGGTAATGTGATAGGCAAAAAACTTTTCTGGAAATAAGCCCCCAACTTCCCTAGTAAGGCGATTAACAAAATCCAATCCACCAACTTGAGAGTCCATCCACAGAACATCTACATAAGGTGCAATACTCTTTACTCTGCTAATAGCCATATCTGAGCCGGAAGCTATTTGATAATACCCCTCTAAGCTTCTAGCGGCCTCTGCACTCCAGTGTAAATCCACCCCCATCTCTTTGGCAAAGGCTGCAAACTGCTGCTGAGAGCGCAAGTATGGCCGCTTAGCGTACCATTGGTCTAAAAGCTCGGCATCTCTTCCTATCACATCAAGAAGAGCTCTCTCATAGCTCACCAAGTGAGCCTCATTATGCCACTCACCGAGCAGTGCTTCAATATTTTCTTTTTCTTCTCTTTGAAGCTCGTTCATGCGCAACATACGCTTTTCTAAAAATTCTTGTTCATCCTGAATATCCCATATAGCGATAAGATACGCTCCTAGGCGAGGAAACCTTTCATAAAGAGCTTCTGCTATTTCGTCATAGAACAGAGGCTCATGACTTCGCTCCCGCTTTTGGGTTACGAGCCGTAAAAGCTCTGCAAGTGGAGGTAGTTCCTGATTTGTCGTTCCAAGTACAAACGGATGATCTCGTGGGTCTATGTTACTTTGAATGAATCGTGCTTGGCTAGCAGAAGTATCTGCAAGTAAAATCAGATCTGTACCCATTACATCTGCTTGAAAGCGCGCTGCAACAAGCCGATCGACTTGCTCAGAGGTTGATCTTAAAACAGCTCCTTCTAAATACAAAGGTGCTGTACCTATCTCTTTTTCATCTGAAAGGTGAATACCTGCGGCACCTTTTTCAATGAGCTGCTTTGTTAAAGCTCCAATGTCTTCTTCGCTATAACCAGTTGGTGCATTAACAATAATCGGCTGTAAAAAATCGACCTCAGAAACTCTCGCCTTTTCCACATCGTCCATCTGCGATCTAGCAAGTGTCTGCTCCCGGCTTTTGAGCTGTTGCGCATCTAAAAGACGAGCAACACGCATGGGCAGCTCCTTTTGCTCTTCTTTACTAGAAGCTGTCATATACACAGTAGAAAGAAATGGTGCGATCTCAAGTGCTTGCTCGCTACTTTCGACTCCAAAAGTTGAAAGGGAGGCTTGATTTGCCTTTAAGCTTTGAAAAAGATTCCACCCTTTTTTTGCCATTGCATCTGAAGGATATTCAATTGGAAGCGACGCCCTTTGAGCTAAAACTTTTTCTGCTGTATAGGGACGATAAATTGAGCGCTGCTGCTCTCTGCTCCACCGGCTGTATATTTCATCTATTTGTTTTTCTTTAACCCTTCTTTGGTTTTCAAGAGCAACTTCTTGCTGACTTTTACTTCTCAGTAAATCGTAGACGGCAACAGCGCTACTTTCCACAAAGGGCCCGCTATCTAAAAACTGAGCAAGCAGCTCTTTTGTTTGCTCTGTAGAGTTGAGTTTTTCAGCCTCTTTTTCCAAAAGAACCGCTACCATATTAGGCGTTATCATTGATCTCTTAGAGCTGTTCATCTCTATTTCTGCAGCAAACTCTAACCAGTGCCAAGTTTGAGCCCGGGCAAATTCCATTCTGGGCATTAAAGATGGCGTTAAATTTTTTCCATGAGTCCAGTTTTCAATTCCCTGAAGCATTAAGCGGAGGTTTTCTCTGAGTGCATTTTCTGTGACCTCTCCGGCTGGAACTTGGAGTAAATCTTCGGCCTTTACAATAACATCTAAGCGGGCATTTTGATCGATCTGATTAAGATTTTCTTCAAAAACAGCCTCAAATTCCTCCCTAACGGAGGGTGCATACACCATGTGCATCACAGCTTTACCATCAAAGCCTTGGTACGCCTCTTCTTTTGCCTCTTCTACAACTCTTTGAAGAGCTTGCCTGTTTTCAGAGGCTAAAGAGACACCCCTTTCTAAAAGTTTAGAAATCGGTTTTTCAAACAGTTGAAACTTTTCAGGAAATAACGCGGCTTCTTTTTGCAAACTATTTCCATGCTTATCAATATGCCCAGATTGCTGTAGAGCCAAGAACGCCTCTTCTGCAATGGTTTTATCAAACTCTTTAATTTGCATCAGATCTTCAAGAAGAAGACGTGTATCTTTGGGCATTGAAGGTGAAATAACACCAATTGCGTGAATGTTTCTTCTGTGCGCTGTTTTAATAAGTAGATCACGATAAACCCTCAAGGTTGGAAGGGTCGATATATCTTGATTTAGAGCTGGAAAGTAGTTTGGGCTATTCTGCACTGTTTTCGTAAAAGAGAAGAGGTAATTCCAGGGGGATGCAGCAAGGCCTACCGCGTGATCTCGCAACTCCCAGAGAATCTCATCCATTTCAAAAACAGCGGGAAGAGAGTTTACTAACAGTGTAGCTTTAATGGCTCCTTTTTCTAATCGTAGCTCAGACTCCGCCATTTTAAACAGATCCGCCCAAAGCTTTGCTTCTTTATAACTTTCTACCTTAGAAAGGTAAAAATACGCTCCAAGACCTTCTTGTGAACGAGCTCTATAAACATCGCGATTAAGATAAAGATGCAGTGCAAAGTCAAATAGAGTTGCAGATATGGGCTTATTGTTTAAACGAAGATGACTCTCTTCTCTATGAAGAGATCTAGGAGAGACCATTAACACAGAGAGTGTGTTAAAATCCGAGAGTTTTTTCTCTGTTTCCAGATGCGTTAACTTACTGTGTAAGCGATCTGTGAGAAGGCGGTGCGCCAAAAGAATGTTTTTCCATGTAGGCGAGAGGGATTCCTCAAAATCTTCAACTGCAATATCAACACCGCCATCTTCAACACCTCTGGAGCGATCAAACATTCCATTT
>JBDQID010000262.1:0-3531 GCA_040264515.1 Chlamydiales bacterium | reverse complement strand
GCGTTAATAGTAGTACGACCTGCACATAGCACTAAATATCAGAAATCTATGTTAGGTTGATGCGAATGGGGCGCTCCGTTGCCCGCACTCCCATTGAAAGGCCGCTCAACCTGAATCATTTATCCTTTTTCAACGCTTCGTTTATCACTTCATTCTTGAAGAAGGTAAGTGGCTATGGGGAAACGGCCTTTCAATGAGAGTGCGGGCGACGGAGCGCCCGCGCTACAACCACTGAATGTTGCGTAAGGGTAAAGTTTTAAATTAAACATTGAATAAGGATAAATGGTTTAAAGTAGATCTGTTGCTTCTTTGATCAGCCTTACACTTTAGAGGATATGAAGCTCTTTGGGGAGGTTTGTTAGGTTACGGTGACCGGATTCTGTGATGAAAATTGTGTCCTCAATACGAACACCTCCGATATCAGAGAGGTAGACTCCGGGCTCTATCGTGATTGCCATTCCGGGTTGTAGAACGGCATCTTTAAAAGGAGCACTACTTCTTAGGATAGGATATTCATGAACCTCGAGTCCAATACCGTGCCCGAGGCTATGGGTAAAGTTTTTTCCATATCCGCGCTCTGTGATGAGATCTCTTGCTGCACGATCGAGATCACCAACAACGGCTCCTGGTTTGCAAAGCGCAAGTGCTGCTTGTTGGGCATCTTTTACAGTTAGATAAACTTCTTTCATCTCACTTGATGGTTCTCCAAAAAAGAGGACTCGGGTCATATCAGAGTTGTAATAATTAAGGGTAACACCGATATCCATTAAAACGGGATCACCGCGCTTTAAACGCGTTGTTCCTGCTCGATGATGTGGCATAGAGCTGTTTGCTCCAAAGGAAACATTGATATCAAATGCAGGTTTACTGGCGCCTTCTCGCTTCCAAAAAATTTCCAGCTCTGTTGCAACCTCGATCTCAGATATACCTTCTTTTAAAAGTGAGATAACGTATTGATAACCGCGAGAGCCAAGATCTGCAGCTTCACTGAGTGCTGTTTCCTCAAGCGAGTCCTTGATGGATCGTATTTTTTGTAGTGGGGCCTCTAAGGGGATAAGAGTTGTTCCATTGAGTTTTTTCGCAACGCTTTTATAGGTGTGGTAGCTTGTGAATTTACTGTCGAAGGCAACTCTTTTAAGGGCGAGATGGGAGAAATCTTGATTGTTGCTTAGCAAGCAACGTACAGGACTTGTTTTATTACAAGCCTCAAAGTACCTTCCATCGATAAGAAGTTCGGCATCATCAGCTGTTAAAACAAGCCGGCCCAGTGAGAGCTCAATACCAGTTAGGTAGAAAAGATCTATAGGATTGTCGATGATAAGAGCTGGAATGGAATCTATTTTAAGTTGATTTTGAAGCTTGGAGAGTCTGTTTTTATAAGGCATAAAAGCGTCCTTCTTAAAATTTACTTGCTATTTCTTCTTGGCCCAAGTGGACAATCGTCTGTTTACCCGATGGGGAGTGAAAGGGGGCGTCGCATTTCATAAGATGATCTATTAGGGCAGACGCCTCTTCACTGTTTAGTTTTCTCTGTTTGGGAACAGCTGCAAGAGACGCTGCAAGAGCTAATTTTTTCAACAGTTCACCTTCAAAATGAGGTGCATCCTCATTTTCTTTTAGATATTGCAAAATCTTTTCTATGAGATCTTGAAGGTTTGCTTTTTCTAACGCTTTTGGTAGAGCGTCTACCATAAATGTATTTTTACCAAAACGACGGATAGTTATACCAATCTTTTCAAATGAGCGGAGATTGTCTTCTAGAAAAGAGACATCAAGTGGAGGAAGCTCAACGGTAAGGGGAATTAAGAGCCCTTGACTTTCTTGGTTTTTTGTCTGTAGCTTAAGTAGTGCTTCGAACGTAATACGTGTGTGTGCAGCTCTTTGATCAATGATCACAAAAGAGTTGTCGTTCTGTTTTGCAAGTATGTAATTAACAAGTGTTGATAAAACTTCGTACTTGGCTTGCTCTGGAGCAGTTTTTAAAGGGAGCTCAATTTCAAGCTCTTTAGCGTGCTTTGGGGATGTGGAAGGGGCTGTCTCTACTTGAATAGCCGTTTTTAGTTCTGTAGATGGATTTAGAGATGGCTTTATAGAGATTGGAGTGAAAGCGGGTGGCTCTTCCCAGGGGAGTTGATTTGTCGCGGTTTGCACAGGAATAATGGGAATAGGGGACGGTTGAGTTGTCTGAGTAAAGTTTTGGTTATGAGAGAAAAGGTCTACCTGTAAACTTTTTTCTACAGCACGAATAACAAGCTCTTGAAGCACAAGGGGCTTGCTAAAGCGTACTTCTTTTTTGCGAGGATGGACGTTAACATCGACAAGATCGCTCGGCATTGTGATATTGAGAACGAAAACAGGATAGCGGCGACTTTCGAGCCTTGTGCCAAATCCTTCTGAGATAGCTTCTGAAATCAAGGGAGATGTTATCGGACGCTTGTTGATAAAGAGATATTGTCCAGTGCGATTATGTTTGCTAAAAGATGGCTTTCCTAGCATTCCTTTTAGTTCATAGAGTTCATCTTTTACTTCAATCGGAGTCATGGTTTTAAAATATTCGTCTCCCAAAATTTCGGGAATACGGGATTGGAGTGCTTTTGTGTAATCGGTTTCTGTGCATATAGAGAGGGCAAAGAGCTGCTTTTGTTGATTAATTAAAGAAAAGCGTACTCTCGGATTACCAAGAGCCAGAATATTTACGATTTTGTGGATTTCTGCACTGTCAGCTGCAATGGATTTTTGGAACTTTTTTCTAACAGGGAGATTGAAAAAGAGTGATTTGACCTCGATGGTTGTCCCCGGTGTCCGAGCGGCTGGACTGCATTTGATGAGGGTACCGCCCTCTACAGTAAGTAACGTCGCTTCACTTGGACTATCTTTCGAGCAGGTGAGGAGTGTGAGTTTGGAGACGGAGGCAATAGATGGAATTGCTTCTCCGCGAAATCCCATGGAAGAGAGGTCATAGAGATCGTTTACTTCCTTGATTTTGGACGTAGCGTGTCGTTCTAAGCTTAAAAGCGCGTCATCACGGCTCATTCCAGATCCGTTATCAGAGACGCGAATAAGTTGGCGTCCGCCAGCCTTGATTTCTACGGTTATTTCTGTAGCACCAGCGTCTAAAGAATTTTCAACTAGCTCTTTTAGTACAGATGCTGCATTTTCGATAACTTCACCAGCTGCAATCTGATTGATGGTGTGTTTGGATAAAAGGCGTATTTTAGGTGGGATCATTGATGTTTTTTAATGAAATTAAAAGAAAACAAATATAAAATGTTTCTTATTTTTATACTAGTAAAGCTTACGGAATTTTTAGGGGACCTATGAAAGTTAATAGTGCAGCGCTCTTAATTGTAAAAACGCTGAAAGGTACGGGACATACCGCTTATTTTGCAGGAGGCTGGGTAAGAGATTATCTTTTAGGCTTTCCGTCTGATGATATTGATATTGCAACAAGTGCTACACCCGAAGAGGTACAAGCTCTTTTTGATAAAACGGTTGCTGTTGGTGCAGCATTTGGAGTCATCGTTGTAGTCG
>JBDQID010000261.1:0-3540 GCA_040264515.1 Chlamydiales bacterium | reverse complement strand
TCCACTATTAGCGATGTAAGAAGTGGATAATGAGTGCAACCTAAAATAAGTGTATCGACACCTTTGTCTTTTATTGAATGCAAGTACTCGCTAACTGCTAGCTTAGCAATTGCATGATTAATAAAACCTTCTTCTACGATGGGAACAAAGAGCGGGCATGCAATGGCTGTCACATCTGCTCCGGGAAGAGCCGCTTGAATTTTTTCTGTATAAATTCCAGATGCCACTGTTGCTTTGGTTCCAAGCAGAGCAATTCTACCGCTCTTGGTTAAACCCACAGCTCTTTGGACACTGGGCTGAATAACATCGAGCACAGGAACTTTAAACATCGAGCGTAAGGTATCCACTGCAAAAGCTGATGCTGTATTACAAGCGATCACAAGAGCTTTGATCTCTTTACTAAGCAGAAAAACGCTATTTTCAATTGCGTAACGCACAACGGTCTCGCGGCTCTTTGAGCCATAAGGAACTCTGGCAGTATCCCCAAAATAAATAAACTGCTCGTGGGGCATCTGTTTTATCATCTGACGCAAGACTGTCAGGCCACCAAGGCCGGAGTCAAAAATACCAATGGGCTTATTTTGCAAACTACTCTAACGCCTTTTCTTCATCTCCAACAGATGAGATTAAAATTCCCAAATCGTATTCTTGTGATAAAATATCTGCTCCATAACGATCATACCACTTCCATGTTCCGTGTCTTTTCCCTTGAACCCAGGTGCCTCCGGATTTCAAATTACCGTTCTCATACCACTCTGTAGACTGGCCGTGGGGCTGATCATCGACAAAGAAGAGGCTTAATTGCTGCTGTTCATTACCATACCAGGAAAGATAGCTTCCATTGCGTCTTCCGTAGATCCAAGAATTTTCAACTAAGGGATTACCACTTTCATGATACTCTTTGTAAGTTCCGTGAATAAGACCGTGATAAAAAGTTGCCTCCGAACGCAAAGAGCCAGTGTCATACCACCGCTTTTGCTGTCCATGCCCTCTTCCATCTAAGTACTCAGCTTCCATCTTCTTCCGCTCGTTAGGATAGAACTCATACATTGTTCCCTTACCCTTTTCAAATACAGTAGAGGCCATTATTGACTTGCCATCCTTTTCGTACCACTCCCACGGACCTACAGGAATACCTAAATGGTAAGCACCAGTTGTACCCACTTCTCCATCAGAATTATAAAAAGAGAACGGACCGTGCTTACGGTTTTTAAAGAAGAATGTTTTACTCTTTAGCTTGCTATTAGGGTAGTAAAGATTCGCTTCACCTTCTTGCTCTCCTTTATCAAAAAATGCCTCACTCTTTAAAACAGCTGTTGCATAATACTGCTTAACGAAGCCTTGAAGCATCCCCTCTTCATACATCTGGGAGATTTCCAGCTTACCATCTGGAAAATACGCATTCCACTTCCCGTGTTGCTTTCCGTTTTTATATGAGCCATTTAATTTTAGTGACGGCTCTCCCTCAATCAAATATTCATGCCACTCTTCTACTGGTCCATCTTGAACTCCGTGTACAAAAATACCGCGTGATTTGAGAAGACCGTTGGCGTGCCATATTTTCCATTCACCATGTTTTTTACCAAGAATGAATTGGCCTTGAGTTCTCATTTGAACCTCATCACCTTCATTTTCTTCAAACTTTGGCCACCACTCTTTGTACTCTCCATCTTCAGCACCAAAGCGAAAAGAGACTTTTGATTCTAAAGAGCCATCTGGATACCAAGTGGTCCAAAGTCCTTCTTTTTCACCATTGGCAAAAGAGCCCTCTAATTTTAAAATAGGATCGGCATCTGCAATGGCCTCAAACCAAACATGGAAGCTACCGTGCTCTTTATCCAATACAAATTCTTGAGTGCTTCGTTTTTTTCCATCAGAATAAAAATCTTCCCAAGAGCCGTGTTTTAATCCTTTAGAAAAGCTTCCTCGACGCATAACAACCCCGTCGGGGTAAAAGGCTGTAAAGTCTCCATCAGGCAAATCATTCTCAAGACGCATCTCAGACTGTTTTTTGCCTTCCTTTGTATACTCAATGACTTCAGCAACACTGCTTCCTTCGTGGTAGCGAGTCTCTTTTGCGAGAACAGGAAGAGCATAGAGCTCTTTTTTCTCAACTGGGTAGTAGACATTGAGCCCGCCTACCAAAAAACCGTCTTTGTAAGTGCCTTCTTTTTTCAAAGAGCCTTCAGCGTAGCGCTCTTTAAAGGCTCCTGTTTTTTTCCCTTTAGCATAATGTGTCTCAGACTTAGGCTGCCCTCCAGGGAAATAAAGAATTTCCATTCCATGCTGTCTACCTTCGCTATATGAAACTTCCTTCATTAGCGCCATCTGTCTCTCTTCAGAATCTTTTTTTTGAACAACTGCGTATTCGTACAAGGTTCCATTGCCTTTGGTGAAAGTGGAGCTATTGAGTAGCTCTCCATTCAGCTTATACCACTCCCACTTGCCCTCTGGAATGCCCATAAAGTAACTACCCTTTAGGATAAGAGTCCCATCTTCAAACCAACGATGTGCTTCGCCACTTTGCAATCCGTCGACCCAATTAATCTCTAAAGCTTTTATACCTTTAACATACCAATGGCGTTCGACACCTTGTTTTGAGCCACGACTGTAAAAAATCTGGCGAGCGATCTTTCCATTTGGATGATAATAATATTGAGGGCCGTGAAGAAGATCCCCTAAGAACTGTTCATGGGAGATCAGCTGTTTGTCAACGGTCCAAACCTTCCAGCTACCAGAGCGAAGACCGTCTTGATATTCGCCTTGAGTTAGGCGTAATTGTTCATCAATTGATACCCACTTACCAACTTTTTTCCCGTTGATAATGAGGCCCCGACTCTTAAGCTTTCCATTCTCAAAAAACTCGACTTCAACCCCATGTTCAATAAAAGAGCCATCTTCGTTCTTTGTCAAGGTTTGAACGCGTTGAAGCGAGCCGCTAGGATAAAAAAAACGCCTTTGAACTTTAACGGAGGCGGAATTAGCCTCCGTCTCGTCAGCTGCAGTGGCAACAAGTTCGCTAGCGGTTGTTTCTAGGGGTTGTGGCGGTGGTTCTTGTGAGAAAAGAGGAAATGCAAACGAGATGAATAAAGGGATTTTGGGGAAAAAAGCAACTCTCATTTTCAATTCCTCTTTTTTATAACAGATCAGATTTTACGGAAGTTGAAGTACTTGTCCTACAACAATGAGGTCTGACTTCAAATTATTTGCTCTTTTTATCTTCGATATAGAAGTACTATGAGCCCGAGCAATACGATCTAAGGAGTCACCCTCTCTGACCGTATAGCTTTTCTGCTGTCCTTCCATATGAGTAATCAATGATTCAACAGCACCTTTTACCTGAAGCACTTTAGCATCCAGCTGCTGATCTCGTCTGTCAAGCTCTTTAGTCAAGAATTCAACTTGCTCACGGCTCTTAAGCAAAGCGTTCGAGGTCGCGTTTGCATGATCATTTAATTTTTTCAAATCACTTAGCATAGCTTTTTGCTGTTTTTCTAAAGCTGCAACAAAGGCTTGAATGTGCTCTACTTTACTCAACAG
>JBDQID010000260.1:0-3559 GCA_040264515.1 Chlamydiales bacterium | reverse complement strand
ATTTGTAGTAAAATTTAAATCATTAAAAGGGAATATTTCTTCATCTTCACCGCCTTCATCTTCTTTTTTCAAATACTTTGAAACAAACGAACGATCCGGACAATTGCCGTTATGGCATTCTGCAACAGATGGGAGTTCAATAAGCAAAGCTTCTCTTAAAAGCTCTGAATAATCAAAGATCGAAGAGGCTAAAGTAGAACAATCAACAACATGATAACACCTCTTAACCGCAAGATGCATCTTAAACATAGCATTACAAATAGAACACGGCATCATCGCATCCGTCGATGCATCGAAATGAAGAATCAGATTCTCTTCGGTAACATACGCTTCCATATCAATAGAAACCGGTCCGGAAAATTCTAACTCACTCTCTGATATCGCCATAAAGTCTGATGACAGCTCACATTTTATGTGCTCTACATTGCCATCCTTTAGCCTATCAAGATAAATTCTGTGTTCTTTCACCTGAAGTCCTATTCTATGTCTTAAAATTGTCTACTTAGGGGGGTACATTATAAAATAATTTCCCTTTTACATCCAGTATTTTACGAAGAAGAGCCTCTAATGTCTAAAAGAAACCTTCCGATTACTGTTAATGAAACTCTTAACTCTCGGGTATACGAATGTCTAATGCAGAAAAACCAGATGAATTTGTCACTAAAGCAGATAAAAAACTCATCCAAATGACCTTTGTTATCGCCGTTGCATGCACACTTGCTATATTCAACCCCGTCACAGGGTTCAACGCAGCACTCATCCGAGCCATCCCCCTACAAGTAAGTCTTCTTTTCTTTCTCATACCCGTTATTATCTACTTAAGTATTCACACAATGGAAAAAAACTTTTCCTTCCAACTAGCTTTAAAAGATAGCCATAAAAAAGCAATTAGAAAAAAAACACAAAAGATTCTCTTCACATGCCGCTACAGAGAAAGGGGCGATCACACTATATGGAAACTCACAAATCGCAGCCAATTCTGCTGGACAAACACCAAATTCTTCATTGAAAAATCCCTAGACGGAAACATCACAACAGAAAAACACGACCTCGGTAACATGCCCGAAATGACGCGGACTATCCTCGAATCAAAAATGCTTCCTGACGATGGAGCAAAATGGCGTGCCATGGTGCTAACAGAAGAAGGACACTTGGTAGAATATCCCGATCGCCAACCCGGTTTAGATTTCGAGGACCAGTAGTGGAACAAAACCTTCTCGAACTCCTAGAAGAGTCCAAAGTCTTAATCACACTCGATATCGACGCACACGGACAAGTGTTCCAAAACCTAGAAAAACTCTCCTCTTTCCTAGGCGGCACCTCCCAATTCCTCCCCTCGACAAATCTACCCAACATGATTTACGAAGAAGATCGACCAGCCTTTTTCTACCTTCTCTCACAAACCTTCTCCTCCGGAAGAGCAACCTCCGAACAACTCCGCTTCTGCATCAAAAGCTCAACATCCACACAAACAATTCCCTGCGAAGCATTCGTCATGCGCTCTTTTGGCTCTTTTCCTCTCAAATTCCTCGTCCTTCCCAAGCAAAGAAGCCCGCTCCCCTCCATGAAAGCAATCCAAGGACACAAACTAATGAATCTAGGAGCTCTCTCCGCTGGGATTGCTCACGATCTGAACAATCTATTTACCGGAGTCCTGACCTTTACAAATCTACTACAAAGAAGCAGGCTAAATCGCAGAGAAGAGGGATACCTCTGCAGTATCGAAACAAGCGTAAACCAAGCGACAACACTCACATCCAGCGTCCTACAATACCTCCGTGCAGACCCTTTTTCCTCATCTGAGACAGATCCCATTCCCTGCATCAACAACAATCTTACGATCTCACAGGCGCTCTTTCGTCAAGGAATCACGCTTAACACATCCATAACAGACAAGAAAGGCTCCATCCCCATCTCCTACTCCGACCTTAGCCAAACAGTGCTTAACCTCCTTTTAAACGCAAGAGACGCCATTAAAGGGCGAGGGCAAATTTTCCTTCGCGCGCACTACAAAAACATTGGAAAAAAGCGGTACTTCATACTGGAGATCGAAGATAGCGGCATTGGAATTCCCAAACAGTACGCCGACTCCATTTACGCCTCCGACTTTACAACAAAGGCACCATCTAAAGGAACCGGCATCGGCCTCTCTATCATAAAAAACATTCTAGACAAAATTGACGGAAAAATCGTCATGGGCTCTATTCCTGAAGAAAAAACTATCTTCACGCTCTTTATTCCATCCTCACCTTCCAACGAGCGTAGCATGTATTAAAATCAGCCATTCAGGTTTTTTCAGATGACTCTTCGTAAAAGAGTCACGCAGGGATAAGGAGGTTATAGCAAGATTGGCCATAAGTTTGGATTTCTGGCATGGCTTTTTCCTGTTTGGCGTTGCGTTCAGTCTCTGTGTATATTTTTTAATTTTATTTTCTCTGCGCACATTCACTTTAAAAACGTTCAAATATTTTCATTCCGTAAATTACCGTCATAGTTACGCCCCCTTGCAAATAGAGCGTTGAAATGATTGCTATTATTATGTATGCTTCTCTTTCCCTGTTATTATAAAATTGTGTAATTATGAACGAAATCCTCCTCAATATCGAATCTAAAGAAGCGCGTTGCGCCCACCTATCAAATGGTCAATTGCAAGATTTGATTATCGAAAGAAAAAAATCCAGACTCCTAACAGGCAATATATACAAAGGAAGCGTCACAAATATACTGCATAATATCCAGTCTGCTTTCATCAATATCAATGAAGGAGAAAACGGCTTCATCCATATCTCCGATATCATTGAGAATACAAAAAAATTCGAACAAATGTTCGATATGGACTTTGACCTCGACTATGACATCCGCTCACTAGATAAGCGTACACAAAAGCAGATGACTATCGAAGAATTAATGAAAAATGGCCAAGACGTTCTCGTCCAAGTCGTCAAAGAACCCATCGGTACAAAAGGTGCCAGACTTACCTCCAACATATCGATTGCCGGTCGCTACCTCGTCCTACTCCCCAACTCCCCCCACCGAGGCGTCTCAAGAAAAATAGAAGACTCTAACGCACGCAATCGCCTGCGAAAACTTATTCGCTCTTTTGCTATGCCCCAGGATATGGGACTCATCTGTCGTACAGCATGCGGCCTTGCCACAACAGACATGCTCATTGAAGAGGCTCACGAGCTTTTACGCAACTGGGAAAAGCTTATGGACGACTTTCATAAAGCGAAAGGCCCCACATGCCTCTTTCAAGAGTCCGATCTCCTCAAACGCGCGGTTGTCAATGCCGTAGACAAAAAGTCCGACCGTATCCTTATCGACGACTACTCCACTTTTCAAAAGTGCAAAAGCTACTATACAAAATACGCCTCAGAACATCCCCTACGCATTGAATACTACCGCGATAAAATCCCAATGTTTGAGCGCTTCAATGTAGAACGGGAAATCGACAAAACCATTCGTCGTAAAATTTGGCTAACATCCGGTGGCTACCTTTTCTTTGACAGAACCGAAGCGATGTACACAATCGATGTAAACTCTGGACGCAGCACAAATT
>JBDQID010000259.1:0-3578 GCA_040264515.1 Chlamydiales bacterium | reverse complement strand
TACAGTAGATCGGGATTTAGTTTTGGACTGCAGCTCCGTGGTTAAATATTGTGCGATAGCTTCATGGTCTTGACCAAAAACTATGCCCGCTTTTGCTTTTTGAATTAGGTGTGCAGGATCGCTTCCTGGATAGATATTGACGCCTATAATAGGTCTGTTTGCATGTAAGTATTCAAAGATTTTTCCTGTTAATACGTATTTAGCCGACGGGTGGTACCACTCTAAAAATAATAACGCATCAGCATCTCTTTGCATACGAAGGGCGTCTTCTCTTGGTTTTGCTCCTACGTTTTTTACCCAGTTAGAGACATTGTATTTTTGGATAAGTTCATTCAAATTGGGGAGATGGATACCTGCAAATATTACTTCGAGGCGATTGAGTATCTGCTTTGTAGAAGGCTTTTGTGCAATAGATTGGATTGCTTGAAATAATGGGGAAGGGTCACGTTTATCAGCATACAGATCTCCAGTAAAAACAAGTCTCCACTTGTTATCTGAAGGAAATATGGAGTTTACAGGGAGCTGTTGCAGATCTTCTAGATCACAGCCATTTTCAACGACAACAAATTTTTGATTGGGATAGAGAGCTTGCATTTGCTCGGACATTCCAGGGCTAATAACCACTGAAAAGTTGGATGCTGAGAGATATTTTTTTTCTAACCTTTTTTCGAGAAGAGTAAAAGGGAAGAGTCCTGAAAAAAAGTGATGGTTTGTCCAGAGGTCTCTGTAATCGGTAATCCATTTTTTTGCTAGCCCGTGCTTCATAGCGTGATAGGCTATATGGTGGGTCGTATAGGGACCGAAGGTGCTTACAATAGTGTCCCAAGTATTGTTTTTCTCTTTTAAGGCTTGTAAGGCTGTGTTTACTTGGATGTGAGTAAAGTCGGGCATGCGAAGTGAGTGTAAAATACCGCGCCTGTTTCGGAAGTTGAGAAGCTGTTGTTTTATTTTATTTTTTTTATCTGGGGGGGGGGTAATGGCTTGATTGGAAGAGGGTGTAGAGCGGATCAAACCTTTAAATTTAGATAAAAGGCTATTTTCTTTAATGTTGATAAGCTCAAACTCTTCTATTGGAAAGTCAAGAGCATTTTGTAAGGAGTTGGAAGAGGAGATACAGAGAACTGTAACATCTTCTCCTTTCCGACTCCAGTACTTGGCCCAAGAGTAGGGGCGGAGGGAGGCAATGGAATTTTGTGGTGGGAAGAAGGCTGTAATAATTAGTATACGCATTATTTGCCTCTTTATTTGTTTATAGGGGTGTTAATGAGAAGTTTCACAATGGCACTACTTGCTTGGCCGTCTCCGTAGAGAGTTTTGTCCCACTGGAAATTATCGCGGAGTGATTTTTGGTAATTTTGTAGAATTTGTTCTTTTGAATGTCCTACAAGATAGCTAAAGCCATTCTCGATGAGTTCTGTCCACTCTGTTTCGGTACGCATGATCAGGCATGGTTTTTTGAAGAAATACGCTTCTTTTTGCATTCCTCCGGAATCTGTGGCAATGATTTTTGCTTGGCTTTGAAGAGCAAGAATATCGAAGTAGCTTAAGGGTTCTGTAATGATTAAGCCGTCAGTAAAAGATTCGAAATCATTACATGTCTCTAATATTTGCTTAGTGCGAGGATGGAGTGGTAGGATAACTGGGAGTTCTTTTGCTATCTCTTTAAGGGCATCGAATATACCTTTTAAGGCGTCTCGATTATTGGTATTCTCTGCGCGATGAACGGTTGCGAGAAGGTAGTTATCAGCGTGAAGAGAATATTTTTCTAAGATAGCCTTGGGGTTTTTGATCAGCTCTCTATAGTGAAGGGAGGCGTCGTACATGACATCTCCGATGAATTTTATTTTTTTATCTTCGATGCCTTCTTTTTTTAATTGCAGTGCAGCTTTTTCTGTTGGAGTTAGTAGAAGTGTTGAGCAGCAGTCGGTGACACGTCGGTTGATCTCTTCTGGCATTTTCAAGTTAAATGAACGCAAGCCTGCCTCTATGTGCATTACAGGGATATGCATCTTAACAGCGGCAAGAGCACCGGCTAGAGTTGAGTTTGTATCTCCGTAGACAACAGTCCAATCAGGGCGGTCTTTTTGCCAAATAGCTTCCAACTTTTCCATCATTCGACCTGTCATTGCAGCATGTGGAAGGTTGGAAATATTGAGATTGTATTTGGGTTGGGGAACGTTCATTTCTTCGAAAAAGAGCGTTGACATATTTGGATCGTAGTGTTGACCTGTATGGATTACAGTTTCATCTATTGGGCAGTCTTGATTATTTTGATTATGTAGATGAATAGCTTTGCTGAGCATAGCAGCCTTAATGAATTGGGGTCGTGCACCGACAATAGTAGCAATTTTCATAAGAGTACTCTTTTTTATTTAGTTTGTTAAGTTACATAGAGTTTCACCAATGGCAAGAGATGCTGTTGCTGCAGGAGAAGGTGCATTAAGAACGAACTTATTGCATTTGTCGTAATGGATAGCGAAGTCATCAAGCAGTTCCCCCTTTGGAGTTATTGCCTGAGCTCTAATACCAGCGCCACCAAAGACGATATCTTGGGAGGTAAGCGGTGGAAGTAGGCGTTGTAGGCTTTTTAGAAACGCTTTTTTGCTTAGAGAGCGATAAGTTTCATACATACCAACTTTCCATTGCTTCGCGGCCATTTTCCAAAAACCCGGAAAGCGAATTAGATCAGCAGTGTCTTTGATATTTAGATAGTTATGGGCGTAGTTTTCACGGTTGAAAGAAAGCACAGCGTTGGGTCCAGCCTCGACTCTACCATCAATCATCTTGGTAAGGTGAACTCCAAGAAAAGGGAATTGAGGGTCTGGCACTGGATAAATTAGTCCGTTAACTAATGAACGCTTGTTTTCTGCAAGCTCGTAGTATTCGCCTCGGAAAGGAATAATTTTAGGGGAACTCTTGTCTTTATGGCTGTTGATACGGTCACTTTGAATACCAGCGCAACTAATTAGCTGCAAAGTGTGGAACTCTTGTTTTGTGGTTTGAATGATTGTTGTTTCGTTCTGAGAGAGAGTCCGGATGACTTTGTGTGAGAAAAAGCAGGAGCCTCCTAGGCGTATAATTTCTTTTTTTAAAGATTTTGCTACATCTCGAAAATTGATGATACCTGTATTTGGAGCGTATAGAGCTTGTAGACCATTAGCGTAAGGCTCTATTTCTTTTAAACGTTCAGGTCCAATGAGTTCTAGGTCTTTAACGCCATTTAGAGTTCCGCGTCTATGTAGCTCTGTAAGGCGGGGAAGTTCTTCTTTTTCTGTAGCAACGATAACTTTACCGCAAAGCTCATATTGGATGTTGTGCTCTTTACAAAACTCTAGAAGTAATTTAACACCCCGGGTGCAATTTTTTGCTTTATCGGATCCTGGTTTGTAGTAAATACCAGAGTGGATAACACCGCTATTGTGTGAGGTTTGGTGTAGCCCAACATCGCTTTCTTTTTCGATAACGGCTAGTTGTTTTTTTGGATATTTCTTTAAAAACTGATAAGCGGTAGCAAGACCTACTATTCCAGCTCCGATAACGATGCAGTCAAAATTTTTACTCACAATATTAATCTCTAT
>JBDQID010000258.1:0-3600 GCA_040264515.1 Chlamydiales bacterium | reverse complement strand
GTTCGCGTCTTTATTGGATCTGGACTAAGATACGACTTCAACACTGAAAGCGGTATCATCTATGAAGGCACAACCGCAATCGAGCCATGGTACGTTGGCGGAAAACAAATCGAACTCAACTCCGACGGCAGCTATAACATGCAAGAAGGGTTCATTACCACTTGCGGAAACAGCGATAGCGAATGGCAAATTCGAGCAAACGACGTTAATGTTCCCAAAGATGATCTCCTATCCGCAAGTAACATCCAATTCCGCTTTATTAAAATGCCCCTCTTCTGGATGCCCTCCTTTCGTGGAAACGTTCAAACATTTCTCCGTGCCCCCATCCAAACGCGTATTCACTGGGGCGGATCTCAAGGCCCACGTATAGGCCTTCGATATAGATTCCTCTCTCTTAAACACTTCAACGCTTTTGTTCGCGTTGACTTTCGCACAAAAAGAGGCTTTGGTGGCGGTATCGAAACCGAATACGAATCCTCAAGTAAAAAAAGAAAGTTTACCACCCATAACTACATCGCAAAAGATAACTCCATTGCTGACGATCAAAGTCGTCGACGCTACCGCTTCGAAGGACTCTACAAAGACAGCTTTTTCGAAGACGATGTTACAGTAGATCTTCATTACGACCGACTAAGTGACAGCGAGATGCCCTCCGACTTTAAAGAGTCAAACTTCGAAATCGAAACCGCACAACGCACCGAACTAAAAATACGACGCCCCCATAAAGCATGGATTTTAAGCCTTATCAGTCGCCTACGTATCAATCCATTCCAAACACTCAAACAAGAACTCCCCACCATCGACTGGAGAGTTCGTCCCTTTATTCTGGGTAACACAGGTATAATCTCCGATAACGACCTAAAAGCGTCATACCTCAACTTCATTCCAGCCGACGGTCTATCTACAATTACTGATTTCCATTCCACACGCTTTCAAACCGCAAATTTCCTATATCGCCCCTATTCCGTAAAGCAGTGGACCCTTACCCCAAGAGCTGGATTTGTCGGCACTTACTACACCAACAGTCCAACAAGAGACCGTAAAACAGTTTTATTAGGCGTCGGTGGAGTTGACCTCATGACAACCTACTACCGCTTCTTTGGAAACGATAAAAAACATACCATTGAGCCGTATATCAGCTACTCCTACTACACAAAGCCAAAAACATCACCAGACCAACACTACACATTTGACTTCGACGACTCCTGGTCCGAATATAACATTCTACGCTTCGGTAGCAGAAGCTCTCTGTTTATAAAAGAGAAAAATGAAATTCGCCCTCTTGTCAGCGGTGATCTCTACGCCAACGCCTTCTTCAATACAAACAACATACAACAATCTATTCCAAAGGTATACGCTGACATTCTCTGGACTCGACTCCGTAACCTACACTTTAAGCTAAACACAGGCTATGATCTAGAAAGAAACAATCTCGACCATCTAAACTTTGGTGCTGACTGGACCCTCAATGAAGACTTTGCCTTCGCGACAGAATACCGCTCAAGAAATGACTACGCATGGAGAAAAGCCGACCCCTCTAACTACCTTCTCGAATATTTCCGCGATGAACCTTCCCTAAAAAACTCACCTCTTTCCGACAAAAGAGACACTGTTCTTACTAAATTCTTCTACCGCTTTGCCCCCAATTGGGTTGCCCGCCTACAAGCTCGTAACGGATTTAACAGAAAAAACATTCCTAAATACAACGAATACCAAGCCGACCTCATCACAACCGTCCGCTGTAACTGGGAACTTCGACTCTCTTACCAATTCACTGAAGATTATAAACGACTCGCCTTCCACATCAAACTTATCGACGACAAACCCGCCTACAACAAAGCTAAATACAGAGCGTGGCCTTAAAAACTTAAAGTTTGAGAATTCTTACACAAATCGAACGCAAAGACGCAGAGGCGCAAAGAAGAATCTAAAATTTTTAAAACCTCACTTTAAAAATTAAAGATTTTAAAATCTTCTTTGCGCCTCTGCGTCTTTACGTTCAATCTGTATAAAAACAGTCAAACTTCAAGCTCCCAAGCTCAATTTCTCTCTTCAGAAGTCGGAACTTGAATATCTGAGCTCAAAATATCCGAATCAAAAAGCAACTCTAGCTCCTTTTTCTTACTCTTCAAAAAACGCCCCTTTTTAGACTTACACAAACGCTCTTGAAATACCTTTACAACATTAAGCATACGATTAAAACGCTCTTCTAGAACAGGTCGCTCCCGAATCAAAAGAGCCGGAACAAAAAGCATCGTATTCAACTGCTGAAACTCTTCTTCACTCATCTCTTCCTCTTGAGCCATCTTCAAAAAGATAAAAAGTAACGCAGACGATGTCATACCAACATCAATTGCATCCTTACACGTTAGACTAAACGTATCTGGCTGTAAAATATCCAAAAGCTTTACCTCAAGAATAAGATAAAAGAAATCAATAAATGCCAAACGCTCCTTTCTATCCAATGTTTTACAGTTATCGAATACAACGGAGTGAACAGCTGCTAACATCGTGTCAATACCACCTGAAAATAAAAACTCTTTTATCGCCTTAGGAAAGTAAAACCCCGTTCCATCACTCAGTAAATGCTCTTTAAAATGAGAGATAAAGGCAAGCGAATCATTAAGGTCATAATAAGGTGGAAGCTGATAGAAAAACTCCGTATCAACAGCTAACGTTACCACAATAAGACTCTGTCCAAACTCCGCTTGTAACTGCAACTCCTCAATAACCAAACAGCGTGAATGCTCTTTCCATGATGTACGGTCCTGAAGATTAATCAACAAATGCCTGTTAACACCACTCTTTAAAGAGTGGCGCAAGAACCCCTTAAACTCATCAACAACATACGCCTTATCTACAAATTCTTGCCTTGTTGGTGAAGGCAGACGAATCATCGTATGCTTGTGATCACCAAAATAAAGATCACACAGCGTATGTGGAATATTATCCTGTAAAATCGAATCAAAAATAGGGATCTGCTCTTCCATCAAAAGATCCAAAACCTTAAACAAAGGCCCATTAGGATGTCTTGCAAGCTGACGAACAATCGAGTCGTAATTCTTTTGTAACCGTTGATCAAAAGTAAGGCTAACCTTTCCATTCTCTGTATTAGTCCCTTCATGAATAATCTTAGATATCATTCCAGTAAGCTCTTGCTTTGCCTGAGAATGTATATAAAGCGTTCTAGAAAGCGAATGTGCAAGATTTATCATACTTTGAAGAAACTTCTTAGACTCATCCGGTGGGTAAGCAATAAGCTTACGATAATCAGTAGACCTCAAAGCTCTACGAAGAAAAACTTGAAAATCACAGAAATACTTATAGCAGCTTTTAACAGATGAGTGACGCATCAAATTTTTAGGATTCGCTGCAAGCATCAAAGCCATAATCGTACGATTAAGCAAAGATGCCAACTCCATCTCTTTATATTTCATAGCCTCATTATAAAATTCATCCAAATGGCCTCTGGTAGCCTGCAGCATATTTTTTGCTGTAATTTGGAGATCTTTATCTTCCCAATTTTTAATAAAAATCAGAGGATCTTCACTGAAGTCGTCGTTATTAAGGAATTCACCAAAATCACAAGCAAGCTTAATG
>JBDQID010000257.1:0-3608 GCA_040264515.1 Chlamydiales bacterium | reverse complement strand
GATGGGGGTAATGCGATTAGGAGATTTTTTGTGGATAGCTACAAGCTCACCTCTACCGAAACTTTTTTTTCTCTCGGTGAGTTTTGTTTCGATCCTTTCACCAACAAGCGCTCCATCGACAAAGATTTTATAGCCGTTTAATGAGCAAATGCCTTCTGATTTAAAGCCAAGATTATCGATAGTAAGGTCAGTTGTTTGTTGAAGATTTGGTCTATTCATAATAATCGGTGTAGTTTTAAAAGAGAAATTTTACATCAAAGAGTTGTTTTTTTTCAACTATTTAATAAAGAAAGAGTTGCTTCTGGATACGGTGGGTTGGTTTCTTATCATAGAAAAAATATGTGTATTACTGTAGCGTTTAATCATATGGATATCCCGTGGGGAAAGAGTGAAAGAGTCTTATCAAGAATATATTATTTCTATTTTTGTGTATGTGATAGGCGTTTTCTTTCTTACGGTTTATGGTGTACAGGTTTGTCCTTTTCTTGAAGGATTAGGAAAGAGGGCTTTGGCTCAAGAGCTAATAATAGTCTGTCTGTTGGGTTATCTCTTACGTTCAATTTGGTTTACAGGCTTGCAGTCTCGGTTTCATTCTAATAAAAAACTTTCTTTAGATAGGCTAAGGCTCCCTGTTAAGTTGTTTTTTTCTGAGTTGTTTATTTGGTTTATTGTCGGTGTTATTATTGCGCTTTTCCATCAAATAGCTTATGGAGGGCCTATATTTCCAAGTGGTATAAAAGTAATTTATGGAACTGCCGTTATTGGTTTTTATAGTGCAGCTTTTGTTTATCTTCGTAGTGAATATGTTATTATCAGAAGTATTGAGCACTTAGATGGTTTTGATTTACATTCTCAAAAAAAAGAGCAGTCGGTTACAGCAAGAATGCTTCTGATATTTTCGGTTTCTTTTGCTGTTATTTTTATCACTCTTCTTCTCGTTGTTTATAAGGATTTAGACTGGATTAATAAACAACTTGAGATTAACAATGGATTGTATAATAGAGAATTTCTTTTGATTTCAATCGAAATTACATACATATTCTCCGCTGTTATTATGGCAACGTATTTGGTTTTACATCAGCAGGTCAAGAATTTTCGCTTGATGTTTAGTATACAGAGGAAGGCGTTAGAAGCTATTGAAGAGGGTGATTATAGTACGAAACTCCCTGTTGTTATGCGTAACGAATTCGGTTTATTTGCAGAGAAAATTAATAAAATGGTGGAAGGGCTTAAGGAAAAAGAATTTATACGTGAGCAGTTTGGTAAATATGTTAACAGTGGAGTTGCAGAGCATATTTTAAATGAAAAAAGTGCTCTTAATTTCAAGGGGAGTAAGGTAGATGTATGTGTTATGTTTACAGATATTCGCAATTATACCACGATATCAGAATCACTTGTTCCAGAAGAGCTTGTTGCATTATTAAATAGATACTTCTCACTCCTGGTTACGATTATTCATGATCATGAAGGTGCTATTGATAAATTTATCGGAGATGCAACCCTTTCTGTTTTTGGTCTTCAAAATAGTAAAAAAGGGTGTTCAGAAGCTATTCAAGCTGCAATTAGGATTCAAAAAGAGCTTCGTGTTTTTAATGAGCGATTAGCGATTGAAGAGCTTCCTCCGTTTAACACGGGTATTGGCATTCATTTCGGATCGGTGATAGCGGGGAATATAGGCTCTAAGGAAAGAGTTGAATACACTGTTATTGGGGATGTTGTTAATACAGCTTCACGCTTAGAATCCCTTTCTAAAACATTCAAACATTCGGTTCTTCTTTCTCAAGAAACTTATCAAAACCTGACGGATAGAGAAAAAGAGTCTTTTGTTTTTATCGATTCTTGTCCCATTAAAGGTAAAGATGAGAAAGTAGAAATTTATGGGCTTATATTAACATAGAGTAACTTCAATATCTTGGTACTTTTTCATGAGATCTCGAAATTTGGCAGCATCTTCGAATCGAAGCTCTTTTGCGGCTTGCTTCATTGCTTTGTCAAAGCTTTCAATTTGGCTGCGAACTTCTTCTTCTGAGAGGTGATGCTGGGGTTCGTCCTGATTTTTTTTGCTTTCTTGGGATTTTGCTTCTTCTCCTAAAAAAGAACTGAGCTCTTTATTTACGGATGTTGGAGTGATTCCGTGTTGTTTGTTATGTGCTTGCTGTTTTTCTCTGCGGGTATTTGTGATTTCAATTGTGTGTTGAATAGAATTCGTTTCTTTATCAGCATACATGATGACGCGTCCGTTAACGTTACGAGCTGCTCTTCCACAAGTTTGAATCAGAGATGTTTCGCTACGTAGAAAGCCTTCTTTATCGGCGTCTAAGATGGCGACAAGGGAGACTTCTGGAAGATCAAGCCCTTCTCGTAGTAGATTGATTCCCACTAAAACATCAAAGTCTCCACGCCGTAAATCTTGGATAATCTGCACTCTTTCGATGGTCTTAACATCGGAATGCAGATATTCAGCTTTTACATCGATCTCTTTGAGGTATGTGGTGAGGTCTTCTGCTAGTCGTTTTGTAAGCGTTGTGACAAGGATGCGTCCGCCTTTTTTTATTTGTTCTTGGATCTCACCGATACAATCATCGACTTGCCCTGTTGCAGGACGCACTTCTATGATGGGATCGAGTAGCCCAGTTGGACGAATTACCTGTTCGATGACTTCGTTTTTACTCTCTTCTAGCTCCCACTCCCCTGGAGTTGCGGAGACATAGACAACGGATTTAAAGAATGCATACGACTCATCAAATTGCAGAGGGCGGTTGTCGTATGCGGAGAGCATACGAAAGCCAAAATCAATCAACGAGCCTTTACGGGCTCTATCCCCGTTGTACATCGCACGCATTTGAGGAATTGTTTGATGGGATTCATCGATGATAAGTAAAAAGTCTTCTGGAAAGTATTCTAGAAGGGTTGGTGGAGGCTGCCCTGGCTTTCGTTGACTGAAATGACGAGAGTAGTTCTCCACTCCTTTGCAGTGACCGATCTCTTTGATCATTTCTAAATCGAAGAGAGTGCGTTGTCGGATGCGCTCTTTTTCTACAGGTTTATCGCACTGATCAAAGTACTTTACGCGTGTTTGTAGCTCGTCATAGATAGTTTTCATCGCTTCGATGCGAACGGATTCTGGGGTAACGTGATGAGAGCCAGGAAAGAGAGTCATCTGCTCTCTGCGCTCTTGAACTCTTCCTGTTAGAGGATCTATCATTGATATTCGCTCAATCTCATCGTCGTAGAATTCAATGCGCCATGCGACTTTCTCTTCGTATGCCGGAAAAATCTCGATGATATCCCCTCGTATGCGAAATGTTCCCCTCGAAAAATCATAATCATTGCGCTTGTAGTGCATCTCCACCAAGTGAATGAGAAGCTCATCGTGACGGTATGTTTTTCCGCGCTCGAGAGTCATATTCATTTCGCGATAGTACTCTGGCATTCCCAGTCCGTAGATACAGGAGACTGAGGCAACGATTAGCACATCTTCGCGCTCTATTAAAGAGCGGGTAGCACTCAGGCGCAGCTTGTCAATACGATCGTTGATGGCCATATCTTTTTCGATGTAGGTATCTGAGCGGGCAATGTACGCTTCTGGCTGATAGTAGTCGTAGTAG
>JBDQID010000256.1:0-3635 GCA_040264515.1 Chlamydiales bacterium | reverse complement strand
GGGCTAAAGAGAGGTGCAACCACTACCGTGGTCTAAAAACTACTTCTATAAACCAGTAGACAGGGCGGAATTAAGAGTCGAGCTGACGTTAGTTAATAAAAACCTTAATAAACTTTAACAAAACCTTAACTTTAGAAATATATAATTGACATTAAGAAGAGGGCTCCTCAATAAGAACAACTAAGGAGTTCAAATATGGCATCACCTAGTATATTTAGTAAAAATCTATATAGTAATGCATCCGCTACAGTTAAATTTCACCCTCGATATGGTCAAGTAGAGGGAGAGAATAAAGACAAACTTATTACACAAGGCGATATTTCCTCTGTAAAGGCCCGTGAGGTAATCTTACTTGCCCAAAGAGAGGCGTCCAGTGGTAGTATCATCTCAATTGATGGCAATTATGTAGATTTATCCACTGTTCCAAACGAAGATAAAAGCACGCATCTACTTCTTCATATCAAAAATGCTATAAATACATTCGTTGCATCCAATCACTTCAAACCTCTATCAGAGAAAAAAAAATTAAAATTAAGCAATCTAATTACAGGCGCTATGCTTGCAACAAATATCGATAGTCTTTACCAGTACACATTTATGGGTGCACAAATGCATGTAGGACAGTATGCTGATAAAGTAAATAAAGATATCGCAGGCTATCTTAAAATAGGTAACCAGACGAATAGCAAGGGTGAAATAATGGATAAAAAAATTATCAGTATAAATTTCGCCCGTCCGACAAAGCACAACGAAGCATGTTGTGAAATCACTTACCAGATCACTGTAAACCTTCGAAGAGAAGATGAAAAAGTTATAGGTATTTTAGAAAGAAAGGGCATTACAAAGATTCCATTGAGTTTAACAAACAATGGAACAACAACTTTTAGCCTTAAAATGAAGCTTAGAAAAGGCAAAAAAAGTAAAAATCAAAAACATCTTGGGGATAAAAGCGTAAGAGCTCTGATGGCAGCAACTTTACCCCTTAAGTTAAAGGCGCTGACAAAAGATCCTCATGTTATGAAATCTTCTCCTGCAGAGATTGCCAAGTTATTATAATCATAGTTATAGCAAGATTGGCCATAGGTTTGGATTTCTGGCATAACCTTGGTATAAACTACTTTCGCGTTAAGCAGAGATTTTTCTCTTTATCAACAGAATAACGCCAGCTCCATGAAGCAGCCTCTATACGCTCTAGGAGCTGCTCTATTTGCCCCTTTTTTTTCATCAGAGTCAAACGGTACCCTTTAGGCACTTCAAAGGTATAATTGCCCTCTAGGCTAATGTCGCATGCAACAAATTCTGCATTTCCATGTAGAACAATGCGAAGAGCTTCATGGCGATCGATCTCTTTTTTCCAAAACACATTATTTGCGCTATAGTTAATACCTTGGTTTTTAACCTCGACATCTTTTAGAGTGCATCGCGCCTCTAGTGAGTCCGACTGAATTAGAAAAGAGCCATCAAGTTTTAAGTCTTGGCAATCGAGCTCTGAGATTTCAAGATCAAGTTCTGCTCCAGTAGCGAAATGGCCTCGTTTTAATTTTTGAGCAATCACAGAATAAAGAGGGCCAAGAGAGGGGTGATAACTGAGAATAAAGTCAGGTTCATTGCTTTGAAAGGCGTCTTCAAGATGTATTTTTGGAATAACAAAATTGCAATAATTCACAAGAAGATCGTAATGGTTTTTCAAAGAGTCGTAAAAACAGCCATCAGGGCTGTCTGCAATTGGGCCTCCGGGCTCTGCCAAGCGTTTTGTCACTGAAATTGTTTTACACCTTTCATTATAGGTGATAAAGGTGCTTAAAACATCGCGTTTCCCTTCAGCTAAGGGCTCGGAGAAGCTTTGAGTCATCTGATCTGCAATATTTTGCATTGTAGACTCTAAGCGACCTGCGGGATGATGCTCAATTATTCCATCTGTTGTTTTTACAGGAAACTTGTTCTTTAGGTTAATAATCATTCCGGGAAGTACGGCTTCCTTTGAAAGCGCCGCGACTTTTTTTAAATCTGCAAACAGGATATTGGTATTACATGGAAATTGCGAAAACAGAGAACCTGGGTGCATCGGTACATCTTCAATACCGCTCTTTATAAAGTCCGTATACTCAATATTTGTAAGGGAGTAGTGATAGCTCTCGTTATCTTTCCACTCTTTTAAAATATTCGTCCCCTCAGCAGCACCGACTCGGCGAAAACAAGAAGCAAAACCAAATTGATGATTATCTTTATGCCCTTTGCCTGTAAAGGCAAGTAGGGAGTGATCACTGCCGGCTATAGGGTTGTTAATCTGACGAATTAGAGCGTGCTTACATCCTTGCTTTAAAAACCAATCGAAGACACCTTTTTCTTGTGCTAGCTTCCAAAGCATTCCGTGGCCACCAGGTTTACGAAGAATATTCAAAGGCGCCTTAAGCAACCACGCTCCTTTTTCTGTAACGACTGGTACGGAGGGCTGGGAGAAGATAAAAAAGCTTTCCTTGGGCCTTCCAAACCAGTTGTTTTCTTTACAAATCGACTGAATGTAGGAGTGATTATTTTTTTCCTCGGATGTCATCATTGCGATCGGTGTGATTACTCGTTTACCGTAGAGTTTAAAATGAAGATCCTCTTTTGCTTTTAAATCACGCAGTAAGCCTTCGAGAAGAGTTCTTCCACCGAAGGGAAGCTTTGCAGCGGGAAGAGGCTCAAGAGTTCTCTCGTCTTTTAGACCTAAGCGGTCACCAGCACCACCTAGAACATAAATTTCCCCAACGAGCCCGGCAGATTTAATTCCTTCTAAAACAGCACCTCTTACTGCTAGGCTATCTTCTGTTAGATCAAGCCCTTCAGGCATGTGATATTTTTCATGCTCCGCTGGTTCATCATCTTTATCGTGAATAAGCTCTAAAACATTAATATGATACCCTATAAGGCCTCCAATTGATGTATAAAACCACTCAACTTCCAAAAGATGCTGAATAAGCTCTCGGAGCTTTTCGTATCGATTCTCTTCTGTATTGGAGAAGTCAAAGACGGTATCAGCTTGTCCAAGAGCTATCACAATTTTAATTACACATTCACACTCAGGATTGAGACCTACAAGGAAGGTACGAATTTCCAAATTTTTGCTAATCCACTCTTCTACAAATTCTTCTTCATCTAAAACCGCTATCTTATCTAAAATCGTCTCCGCAGATTTATATTTATTATAAAGAAAGCGAAATCGTTTAATTTTTTCTTCTAGAGATAGTAAACAAGAAATTTCCATAACAACCTTTAGGTTAGCAGAGTAGCAAATATCTCGCCAAGGGTGCCATGAATAGCTGTTTTCTTCAAGGTGATCTTATCATAAAGTTTTCCACAAAAAATCCGAGAATAAAAGAGGAGAGGTGAGACCAGAGAAGAGGACCGCAGCATGTCAATTTTTAGAGGAGCTTTTTATGCTCTTTTTATATTTTTTATTTCTTTTCCCTTAAGCTTACTATCAGCTTTAGACGAACGGGGCCGTTCTGCTGTGAGGCAAATAGAAGAAGTTGTCCACTATAAACAAGTTGGAATGGTTGTTTCTCTGAAGGGAAGAGCGCTTATCATCCGAGCAAACGGAGATCGTTTCTTCGCAAAATTAAAAAGCCCTATTTACAAAGGTGATAAGATCC
>JBDQID010000255.1:0-3637 GCA_040264515.1 Chlamydiales bacterium | reverse complement strand
TTCTGAAATACAGAATGAGGTATCGAGCAAGTCCGTAGGACGACAGATCAGAGCCTTATCATAAAAGATTTAACCAATCTATTTATAATAAAAGACTTGAACAATCAGTTCTTAGATCACAGCAGTAGTTGCTTCTCTCTTTAGCTCAGCACTTTAGTACTGAGGCTGAAGTTTGGCACTTTTTTTGTACCTACAACAGCTCGGTCTCAAATTCAGACAGACGATGAGTTTACTTAAGACCACGGTAGTGGTCGTTTCTCTCTTTAGCCCAGCACTTTAGTGCTGGGAAAGGTAGAAAAAAATCTCTGCCACGGTAGTGGCATTTCTCAGCACCTCAAAGTTAAAGAGGAAGAGAGGTGTTACTACCGTAACACAATGTTCTTACTACCCTATCCCAGCACTAAAGTGCTGGGCTAAAGAGAGAATCGACCACTGCCGTGGTCTAAAAACTATGCCCATAACCACTTTAAAGCCCGCTTTCTTTCAATTTTAGAAGCCTAATTGCTCTGGAGTTACTCGGGTTCCCTTCGGTTACCCGAGGCTCTAATCTATCGTCCTACGGACTCGCTCGATACCTCATTCTGTATTTCAGAAATTTTCCTCTACAATCACACTGAATCTAAAAAGGTGAGTCCACTCGATCCATTTCTACATAAACACTCTTCAACTGCGTATAGCACTCGATCGCAGCTAAACTATTTTCACGACCCAAACCTGACTGCTTATAACCTCCAAACGGAATCTCAATCGGAGTTATATTGTAATTATTAATCCAACAAACACCAGCATCCAAACGACCCACAACCCTGTGCGCTCGGTTCAGATCACGCGTAAACACCGCTGCTGCTAAACCAAATTCCGTGTTGTTCGCACGCTTGACAACCTCATCTTCATCGTAAAAAGAGAGCACCGTCATCACAGGGCCAAAAATCTCCTCTTTTGCAATGCGCATGTTGTCCGTACAACCGTCAAAAACAGCCGGAGTCACAAAGTGGCCACGCTGAAAAGCTTTTCCTTCCGGAAGCTCTCCTCCACATAAAAGACGCGCTCCCTCTTCTTGTCCCGACTTAATAAAGCCCAAAACCTTCTCCTTCTGCTTGCGAGAGATCAAAGAGCCCATCTGTGTTGCAGGATCCATCGGGTCGCCAAGACGTATCGCCTCAACCCTAGGAATAAGTTTTTCCAAAAAGGCGTCTTGAATCTCCTTTTCAACAAAAACCCGTGTGCCATTACTGCAAATCTCCCCTTGCGTATAAAAGTTCGCCATCATAGCACCCGAAACAGCATTGTCTAAATCACTATCAGCAAAAATAACAAGCGGAGACTTTCCACCAAGCTCCAAAGAGACGTGCTTGAGCGATACCGCAGCATCCGCCATCACCTTCTTTCCAGTTGAGACCTCACCTGTAAGCGACACTTTGCGCACTTGCGGATGTCGACTCAAGAACTGCCCTGTCTGCTGCGCACCCTGCACAACATTAAAGACTCCTTCGGGAAGACCCGCCTCCGTATAAATCTCAGCTAACTTTAACGCAGTCAAAGGCGTTAATTCAGAAGGCTTAAACACCATGGAATTTCCACAAGCAAGAGCCGGTGCCGACTTCCAACAAGCAATTTGCAAAGGATAGTTCCAAGCTCCAATTGCCGCACACACACCCAAAGGCTCACGTCTCGTATACGCCCAATTACTACCCAAGTTATAATGGTGCCCATGCAGCGTTGGAGCTACCCCAGCAAAGTACTCTATCGCCTCAGCTCCTGAAATCACATCAACACTCTTAGCCTCCGAAATCGGCTTACCTGTATCCATTACCTCAAGCTCTGCCAACTCTCCATTACGCTCACGCAAAATACGCGCCGCACGAAAAAGTATCGCCGCACGCTCCGTCCCCGACATCGCAGACCAAAGCGCAAAGCCACGCTCTGCAGCTACTACAGCCAATTGAACATCTTCTTTCGACGCCTCCTGAACTTGGCAAATAACCTCACCTGTCGCAGGATTAACCGTGTCAAAAGTCAAACCTGAAAGTGCATCAACAAACTTACCTCCAATAAATAACTTCTGCTCGCCCAAAGTTTTTCTGTTTTCTTGTACTGCGTTCATAACGACCTCTTCTCTTAAGTTCTTTGATCCATCGGCACCCACTTCTGTGGCTCAGGACCCGAATAATTGCTAACAGGACGAATGAGTTTATTGTTGCCTCTTTGCTCAAGAATATGAGCTGACCACCCTGTGATTCGTGATATGACGAAAAGCGGAGTAAACATCTCCGTTGGAAAGCCCATATAATGGTAAGAAAGAGCGCTATAGAAATCGAGGTTAGGAAAAAGTTTCTTCTCATCCCACATCACCTTCTCAATCATCTCTGCAATAGGAAACAGCTTCGTCTCTCCACTCTCATTGGCAAGCTTATTCGCCCAACTCTTAATGATAGCAGAGCGTGGGTCTGAAGTGCGATACACACGGTGACCAAAACCCATAATAAGCTCTTTTTTCGCAAGCATCTCTTTAAGGCCAGACTCCGCTTCCTCCGGAGTTGCAAACTTTTGAATCAACTCAAGCGCCTTCTCATTAGCACCTCCATGCAGTGGGCCACGCAGCGCTCCAATGCCACCAGCTGTTGCAGAATAAAAGTCTGAAAGCGTACTTGCAATCGTTCTTGCTGTAAATGTCGAAGCATTAAATTCGTGCTCAGCATACAACACAAATGATGCATCAAGGCAACGTCTGTGAGTATCTTTAGGGGGTACATCGTGTAAAAGATGCAAAACGTGACCTGCCGTTGTCTCCTCTCCCGTCTTCAAGTCTACTCGCTTACCAGTTTTATGAAACATGTACCAGTAGAGGAGCATGGAGCCAAAACTTGCAACCAAACGATCTGCCACAGAAAACTCTTCTCGCTCGGACGTCTCAGGCTCTAATGTTCCCAAAACAGAACAGCCCGTACGCATCACATCCATCATGTTTGCATCCGCTGGAACCTGCTCTAAAATAGCTTTTAGCGCCGAAGGTAAGTCCCGGAGATTTTTCAACTTCTTTTTATAAACATCCAACTGCTGAGCCGTTGGAAGCTTCTTTCTTAAAAGAAGCCAAGAGACCTCTTCAAACGATGCATGAACAGCTAAATCTTCAATAGAATAACCCCAGTAACGAAGTGTCTCTTCCTCAGCACCACATGTACAAATAGCGGAGTCACCTACGACGATACCAGCTAGGCCTCCAGATTTCTTCGATGTTGCCATATTTACCATCTCAATTCCTCTATAATTTTGCTAAATAGTTATCACTTTTCTTCTCATACTCTTGATAATGAAGGATCTCGTACAACTCATCGCGTGTTTGCATCTTCTCGATAAGATCCCTCTGATTTCCCTTGTGACGAATTTCTGCTAACACTTGAAAGGCAGCCTGAGACATAGCTCTGTAAGCACTCAAAGGGTAAAGTGCCATATCGATATCCGCAGAAACAAGATCCTCCCTCGTAAAAAGAGGTGTCTTTCCAAATTCCGTAATATTTGCAAGAATCGGAATCTTCAAAGCAGCTTTAAGTGTACGATATTGATCAAGTTCCGTTAGCGCTTCTGGAAACAACATATCAGCTCCCGCTTCCTTATACGCCATACAACGATCAATAGC
>JBDQID010000254.1:0-3653 GCA_040264515.1 Chlamydiales bacterium | reverse complement strand
TTTTTTATGTTTAAATCCTTAATGTTCTCTCTACTGCCGATTTTATTTTTTTCATGCGCTCAGCGACCCGATGGATTTGAAATCCATAAGGCGGATCAATTCGTTTTAGATTCTTATAAGTTACGTGCAGGAAAACAGGCTATTTTAGAGTTTATGGGAAAGCCGGTTGAAGAAATCTCTAAAGAGGATATGCAAGAGTATAAGGATGTTATTGAAAATGATGACATTCTTAGTGTCGTCCTTTATCACCCAACCCGTAACGATTTTGTTAGCTCTGTCGCTTCGATTAATACTCAGATTGGATTTCCTGTGATAGAGGGTAGAATTACTCTTCCAGATCTGCCTCCAATTCATGTAAAAGGTCTTTCGCTAGATGAGGCTAAAAAGAAAATTGAAGAGGGCTACCTTTCTCTTATTCACGACGTAGAAGTATTTTTAATTTATAAAAAGCGACGTCTTCAAAAAGTTGATCTAATGGGATTAGTAGGGATTCCTATATTTCCTGTTGACGGTAGAGTCCGCCTGTATGAAGTTCTTTCTGTATCAAAAATACCAAGTCACGCCAATTTGTTTATGAGTTTTGTCGTTCGAGGCGATCGGATTTTATCTATTGATTTTGATAAATTGATTCGTCAAGGGGATATGTCTCAAAATATTGTAATGAAGGGTGGGGATAAAATTTTTATAGCATCACCGGATGATGCAAGTGTGATGGTAATGGGAGAGGTGGGAACTCCAAAGGCGTTACCTTTGCCAAAAGGGTACATGTCGATTCGTGAAGTTCTTGTTCGAGCAGGTGGAATTCCTTTCACTGGAGATAAGCGTTATATACAAGTTATTCGTGGAGAACTACCTATTCCAAAAATTTATCAACTTAATTGGAACATGATTACACATCTGCAAAATGATAGCCTTCTGCTTATTCCAGGAGATACGATATACGTTTCAGCGAAACCAATTACAGAGTGGAATCGCTTTATGGATCAGTTACTTCCGAGCTTCGGAGGGTTGTCAACAGCGTTTGGAACAGCAAGGGTATTAGGTGTAAAATGAGAGAGCCAGATAAGCAAAACAGTGGATTAATTATTTCTTTTAGCGATATTTGGATAGCGTGTAAAAGGGCTTGGATTAAAATTTTTTTGGGTGCTTTGCTTTTTGGTTGTATGGCTGTTTCCTTTGTCTTAAGTAAGCCTGTAGAATATGCTGTGATGGGAACTTTTCAGCAGGGTAGTTATTCGAGTGGGATGTCTTCATCAACTCTTCAGTTTCTTGGAGGGCTTTGGAAAGGTGGCGGAGAGATTGCAACACCTAAGCTGATGTTAACGGAAAAAGTATTGGGAACTTTGGTTGAGAAATTTAATCTTCAGGGAAGCATCGCCAAGAAGGGAGTTTCTAATTCTTTTTATCAAACAGCACGAGATAACTTAAAAATTATTTATAGTAAATGGGCAGGTAAAGCAGGTAGAGCGCTTCTTATTCCAGATATAAATAAGGATTTAAGGCTTACGGACCTTGTTTATTTAGGAGAATTCGGTAAATCTTTGAAAGTTAAGTTTGTAACGGAATTAGATTTTGATGTGTTTGATAACGAAGATAATTTTGTTACTACTGGAACTCTCGGTTCTCCTATTACAGGAGACAATTATTCATTTATTTTACAAAAAAATAACAGAGAGCTCTTAACCGGTAGCGAATACGGTGTGAGTTTTTGTCGTTTTGAACAAGCGGTTGCAGCAATTAAAAGTCGTTTAGATATTCAAGAATCTCATGAATCATCCTCGATCTTAGAAATTTCTTTTTCTGATCGAGATCGATTTTTTGCTACTGAAATTGTTAATTCTTTAATGTTGGAATATACACGGTTTTTAAAAAGAAAGAGTTATGAGAAAACCGGAGAGCAGCTGGCTTATTTAGAGAGAAGGCAGGAAGAGACAGAGGCTTCCTTAGAAGAGTTAATGACGACTCATAAACAATATCTAGAAGAAAACTTAACAACAGGAACTTTTGCAAGACTTGATGAAGAGTTAAATTTTTTAACAAAAAATCAGGGAGGATATAGGGAGCGCCTTTCAGATTTAGACCTAGAGAAAAAAATGTTGGACTCAGTAAAGAGCTCCCCTGAGTTGTTTACGCTCCCTGTTATGTTGGTAGAAAATTCGGATTTAGGGTCTATGACGGAGCTGCGCTCTCGTTATCGAGATTTAAAACAAAGGCGAGAAATTGTTCATAACGCTCTGTATTCTTCAGAAAAAAGTAGTGAATCTCTTCTGTTTCATCAAGACTCTCTGAAAAATATTAATTTACGGATGCAGATTTTACAGAAACAGTTTAATAACTACTTGGATTCAGAGAAAAATAGGGTCTGTTTTAAAGAAGAACTCGTTGAAAAACAAGCTGTAGATCTTTCTAATAGAATGGGATTCATTCCAGAGAAGTGGTTTCTTGAAACAAAACTAAAGACAAAAATGGAGATGGCCTCTCAAATTATGGATAAGGTAACAGGCCTTGTTGAGAGCACTGTTGTTCGTCTTAATTTAGAATCGAATGATTCGGAACCTTTGGATTTCGCGGTTCCTCCGATTGTTCCAAAGCGACCAAAAGTATTTTTATTTTTCTTTTTAAGTAGTGTGATCGGAGCTTGTTTATGCTCTTGTTATTTTGTTTTAAGAAGCTTTTCTGTGGCTCTTATAGTGACTCCAGATAATCTTAAATTAGAAGGGGTCCCTGTACTTGGTAAATTTCATTCATCTTCACTCTCACAGATATTAGATTCTGATAAGTCGTTGATATGGAAGGCTATTAAATTTCTTTCTGAAAAGCCTTCCGTTCAAAAGGTTGTTGGGGCGTTTTCGAATCAAGGCTTAGAGTTTTCTTTGGTTTTATCGGATTATTTTTCTATTAAAGGAGAAAAAGTAATTCATCTAGATTGTTCGAAATTAGAAAACCCTTGTAAAACGGATTCTACGAATACTCTTTATCAATATTTAACAGAAGATTCTGCGAAATATCCAACGGTTGATAAAAAAGGGAATTTTCATCAGATTCATTTTGGATCTAGCAATGAACTTGAATTTAAGCTTTTTCATTCCAAACGTTTTACAGATCTTCTCGACAGTTTACAACAAGATTATGATAGGGTTATTCTTCACTATTCTGGAGCTCCATTTTCTCATTCAGCGGTTGCATTGATGGAGCATATCGATACAGCATTGATTAATTTAAAAAACGAAACGATTCAAGAGCTTAAAGAATATCGCTCGCAAGTAGGTCAGGAGCAATCTTTGGCGATGCTGTTTATTTAACTCAGAGTTTCGTATTTATATCATTGAGAATCAATACAGAAGCTAACTACAAAGCGGTAATTACTGGCTTTGGTACTACTGCTCTGTTGCATAAGTTCTTTAAGTAAATAGACTCTTACCTTTGTTTTTTTGTAGTTAGCTCTACGTCCTTTAATTTAAAACTTTACCCTTACGCGACATTCAGTGGTTGTAGCGCGGGCGCTCCGCATTCGCATCAACCTAACATAGAATTCTGATATTTAGTGGCATACGCTGGGAGTGCTAATATTAACGTTAGTTTGATTCTTAATTCCGTCCTGTCTACTGGTTTATAGAAATAGTTTTTAGACCACGGTAGTGTTACCTATGTCA
>JBDQID010000253.1:0-3659 GCA_040264515.1 Chlamydiales bacterium | reverse complement strand
CCCCACCTTTGCTAGTTGTGAGAACACCGTCTTTTAAGATGGGGTCTCTTAGGTCAACAACAACTCCTTGGGAGAAAATATCTTCTATTTTATCTTGCGTAAGCTCTATTGCATTTAAAGAGGAAACAAGCAAAAAGGCGCTCAGAAGGGCAGTGGAAAGTAGGGATCTCGAAATCATATAAAAAAACCTATACCGAAACATCGTTGTGAACCACCACTATAGAAGAAGAGATTTTAATGGGCAATGGCCTGAATGAGAAGCCCTGCTAGAATTGGTTGATTTTCTTTGGATGCACGGCTTAAAAAGTGTAATAAAGTTTCTATGTTTTTACTGCTTTGATTAAAGGCGAGTAGAGAAAAACTTTCGATAAGAAGATTTGATTTTTCTTCGGGAGTGAGTTGATAGGGGGTATTGCTTTGTCGTAACTTCCAAGGGATAAAGGGTCTGAACTGTATGATGGGGGCGTCTTCGTTGTTTTTTAGCCACTCTTTTAGGTTGTCTTCATACGGTCCTTTAGCTTTGAGTCGATAGAGAGCAAGGTTGCAGTAATCTCTTGTTAGGGGGGAGCCTACTTTTTGTTGTTGTTGCTGTAGTAGGTCAATGATTTGTTTCGATCCGACGGTTTCTAATAGTCGGATAAGAGTGGGGATGAGCTCTGTCTGTCTTGAATTGAAGATTTCTTTTGCGATAAAGAGAAATTGCTCTTCGGGTAGTTGTGACGCTTTTATAAGAGCTGTTTCCCGTATTTTCAGTGACGTTTCAAGTAGTAGAGGAAGAGATTCAGAACTCTCTTTATAAGAGGCAGTGACTTTAAAGGCGGTTGTTCCCCATCCGGGAGATGGAAACGGTTTAAAGAGAATCTCATCGCCATTTCTTAAGAGAATAAGCGGGAGTCCTACGAGGCATGTAGGATCCTTTTGCTCTAAGAGAGCAAGGGTTGCGTTAAGTCGGACTTGGATGTTATCGCTGTTGATAAGTTTTTTAAGAAGGTGGCGACTCTCTTCGATCTGAGATAACATTTGGATGGCAAAGAGGTTATGTTTTAGAGCTGACGCTTCAATTTTAGTTCTCTCCTCTGTGAATCCGAGAAGAAAGAGGGAGTAGGACGCTGTAAGGCTGACATTTTTGTCATTAGACTGCTTCATGCTTTTGAGCCTGGCAATAGAGTAGTCGTCTTTAAGGGCGCCGAATGCTTTTGCGCACGCTTCTTGTTGACTTGGGTCGAGTTGCGAGGATAGTGCGCGAATCATCGGCAGTAGGTCGTCTCGTTTTTCATCGATTGCGCTATTGATTGCAGCCATTCGCACTTTGGGGTTTCTGTCGGAGAGAAGAAAATGGAGTATTTTTGTGGCATCATGTGTTCCATAGAGTGTAAATAGCTGAGGAAATAGGGGTTTTAGATCTTTTGGAACTTTATAATACAGAGCTTCGATTTGTTCGAGTTTCTGTTTTTTTTCGGCTAGGTGGTACGCGGTTTCTAGGTTAATAAGAAGGTGGCGAGAGCGCATGCCGATTTCTAGTAGGGCGTCAGCTCTGTCGTCGTGTAGTTGGGATAGGAAGTTTAAAGAGGCGAGTTCTGTTTGAGGGTCAAAGCTTGTGATTCCTTCTCTAAAAAGAGAATAGAAGTGAGAACTTTTTGAAATTCCGGCTCCATAGATAGCTCTGAGTAGGCTTGCAGCATTTTTACTTTGCGCCTCTTTTTGTAAAATGCTTCTGGCAAGGAGCTCTAGTAATTCAAAATTATGAGAGCCTTGTTCTTGACTCGTTTTAAGATAGAGCTCGATCGCTTCACGGCTTCGCTCAGCATTGGTTAGGAAGAGCATTTGAGCAGCATAGCTTTGATCTGCGGTGATTCTTGTATCAGAGAGAGGAACGGAGTTGGGAAAGGATCGATTGTTGGAACAGCTCGTAAGTAGCGTAAGAGCTATGACGACAAGGAGTATGTGTGATCCCATAGGTCAATGTTACCCTTTTTTAAAAGCTTGTAAACAGTGTTCATTGGCAGCCCCATAACGTTGTAATAGCAGCCTTCGATTTTCTGACAGAGCAGGCATGCAGGACCTTGCAGAGTATATCCTCCGGCTTTATCAGAAGAATCAACTATGTTTTGAAAGTTCTCTATTTGCTGTTTTTCAAGCTTGTTAAAGAGTACTTTTGTCTCTTCTGCGTCTGAAATAATAGAGTTATTGACTCTAATTGCAACAGCGGAAAAGACGCTATGCCATGAGCCGGAGAACTCTTCTAAGAATCGAATCGCTTCTGCTTTATCTTTGGGTTTGCCGTAAACGCGCCCTTCTTTATAGACGATGGTGTCAGCTGTGAGTATTGGGGTGTTGGGGTTCTCTGGTTGGAGGTGTTTTGCTTTTGCTTCGGCAATTGCAGTGACATATTCATGTGGATTACCGTTGAATGGGATGCTGTCTTCGTCGAAATGGGAGGGAATTTGAGTGAAGGGAATGGAGAAGTAGCTGAGGATTTCTTTTCTTCTTGGGGATTGAGATCCGAGGATAATAGGTTGCATGTGTTGGCTTAGGCCTTTTAAGCTAAAAAGATTTGAGGAAAGATGATAATGGACTGTTTTCTTAGATCGATTTCTGAAGAGTAACCTTCTATTCTTGTTGTGAGCTGAGATTTAGTTGTTTCGAGATCTTCGAGGGATGGTTTTTCAATTTTTAAGAAGATGCCGATGTAGTTTTTTTCTTTGTGATGAATTTCTTGGATGGTGTCACTGTTTTGTTGCATGACTTGAGACTGTTTCCACTCTTCGCTATTACTTAAGTGGAGTCTGAGTTCTGCTGTGAGAGGGTAACCGATGAATAGTTTTGTAGCAATAGCGGCTTCTTTACTATGTGTCATTATGAGCTTGCTCCTTTTGGATCGTTAGTCGTTTTTTTTGAAGTTCTTCGCGGTAGGCAAGGCAGAGCTCTTCACGTTTATCGATGGGAATTTCATCGAAGTACGCCATGCGTTTATTTTCATGATGATTCTCAGAGTTACACATGGTGAAATTTGTGATGTGTTTAAGTTTTGAAGCTTTAAGAAGAAGTGCTTCTGCGGCTGAGATTTTTTCTAGATCAATATCGGTTGCAGAAGGTAGTGATGGCGATGGAATGTCTTGGTCTAGTAGATTGGAGAGTTCAAAAGAGCGTATTTGTTGTGCGTAACGTAGGGGGAGTCCTTCTGTGCATTGGTAGATTCTTCTTGAGAGTTGTGAGGCGATGTGATCGATGTAGCGGGAGGCGTGAAAGTAGACGGAATCTGTATGACAAATAGAGCCGTCGATGGCTGTTGTTGAAAAAATGGGGTCTAGTCCTTTTTGTGGAAGGTTGTCTTCTGGACGAAAAGAGTAGCGCTGTTCTTTCCAGCAGAAGTCCATGCCGAGTAAAAGGATTTGTTTGAAACCTAGGACACCGGCTAAGAGTAGCATAATTTCTGAGACTGTTGCGATGGGTGCTTTGAGTGATGAGTGGGGGGCTCCGTCCCATAGTTGTGTGTGTAGCTGTGGGCTTTGTAGGAGGAACAGCATGGTTTTCTCGGGGCACCAAGAAAGAGTTTTTGGGTGAACGGACGCTTCGGCGATAAGCTTACCAAACTTTGTGGTGGACGCCTCTATGAAGGGGGTCATGTCGTTTGGATCGGCAACAACAACAAAGTCAAT
>JBDQID010000252.1:0-3670 GCA_040264515.1 Chlamydiales bacterium | reverse complement strand
TCTACCTTTCCCAGCACTAAAGTGCTGGGCTAAAGAGAGAAGCGACCACTACCGTGGTCTTGTATAATCAACTGACATAGGTAACACTACCGTGGTCTAAAAACTATTTCTATAAACCGGTAGACAGGGCGGAATTAAGAGTCAAACGGCGTTAATAATAGTACGACCTGTACATAGCACTAAATATCAGAAATCTATGTTAGGTTGATGCAAATGCGGAGCGACCGCGCTACAAGTAGTGAGCCATTGTATAAGGATAAGGGTAACACTTGTTAGGTAAGTTCAGTTGATTATACAACCCGAGGCTCTAACCAATCGCCCTACGGACTTGCTCGATCCCTCATCTCTTCTCCAACTATTGTTTATAAACTTGATTTCAAAAAAAAATCAGTGTAGCATATTTGACATGAATGACTTAAATCTAAAAAAATCTCCGTTAGGCAACACCGTTACCTATATCTCTGAATACGACCCATCTCTTCTTTTTCCGATTCCAAGAAAAATAAAGAGAGATGAGATTAACGTACCGTCTGAGCTCCCTTTTTCCGGAGTTGATATCTGGAATGCGTTTGAACTTTCTTGGCTCGATGAAAGAGGCAAACCGAACGTTGCGATTGCTCAAATTAATTTTCCTTGTGAGCTTCCATCTCTTATCGAGTCCAAATCGCTTAAGCTATATCTCAACTCCTTTAATCAGACTAAGATCACAACTCCAGAAGAGCTTCATAAAACAATAGAGCGCGATCTTTCTGAAGCTGCCGGAGGAGCTGTTACGGTAACGATACAAACAGCACCAGATTTTTCATCACAGAAAATTAAAGAGCTCGATGGTATCTCCATTGATAACGAAGATGTCTCTATTGAGCAGTATGAAATCGAACGAAGCTACCTAAAGATTAGCGATGAAATCGTTGAAGAGACTTTGCAAAGTCGCCTTCTGAAATCAAACTGTTTGGTAACTGGACAACCTGATTGGGCATCGCTACAAATTCATTATAAGGGCCCTAAAATAGATCGGAAGGGATTGCTTAAATACATAATCTCTTTTCGTCAGCACAACGAATTTCACGAACAGTGCATTGAGCGCATTTTCATGGACATTACGCAGCTGTGTAGAGCTGAGAAGCTGTCTGTCTACGGGCGTTATACACGTCGGGGAGGGTTAGACATTAATCCTTTTAGATCAAACTTTGAAAAAGCACCTGAAAACATCCGAACCTCCAGGCAGTGATCGCGGTAATCGTATAAAAGTGGCCCCGATCCAATAAGGCCTCGCATGATTTCTTAAACTCATTCAAAACCAATCCCTAATTATAATAAAACAAATTTTTATGTAAAGATTGTATAAAAACATCACAGTGTGTATAATATTTATTTATATCCAATCGAAACTAACTTACTTTTATGAAACGCACACTAAAATATATACTGTTTTGTGTTTTAACAATCGTTGTTATAAGCCTTGGCGTGTCTCAAACTCAATGGGCTCGTGATAAGGTCCGAGAGACATTAGCCTATCGCCTTTCTTCTCTTACGGGCTATGAAGTAAAAATTGAGAAGTTATCTGGAGTTTTCCCTTTTTTTGTTAAAATCAAAAACCTCTCACTTAACGAATACACCGTTAAAAAAGTTAGAGTCTCTCTGGACCCTCTAGCTCTTCTATCTGGAAAAATCGAACTGAAAATTCACAGTGATGGTATTCCTTATCTACCAAATGCAAAACTCCTACTTGACAGTCAAGATGATGGAAATAGATGGCGAGCTGTTATTCGTCATCCATTTTTTCGCGGAGAATCGCTCTTCGAGCTAAAAGACGATGGTGTTATTGAACTTTGTCACATGCAAATACGGAGCTCTCACCATGTGATGACCCTTCATGCTACATTGACTCCGGAATTTGAACTGCTTAATTCCAAATTTACAGCGTGCTTTCCTTCACTTTTTGACAATCTGATCGCCCATGGAACTGTTTCAGGAAAACTTTTTACGCCTCATATTAAAGGTAAAATCTCCGGATCTAAAAGTACTGTTAAAGACCTGCCCTTCATTCACAACATCGTGGGTAATTTCGAAGCAGACTTTTCTGCTTATCAAGCTAAGGCCAAAGCTGTTTTAGATCTTTTTTTAAATGACACCCCGCAACATATCGAGTGCTCTTTTTCTACAAAAGACTGGAAAAGTAAGCTACTTGACCTAAATATTTCTTCGTCCTCCTCCTCTTTTAAGGGACAATTAGCCTCTACATCTTCTCCATCACAGCTACTTTTTACAAATGGTGAATACGAGAATTTCCACACAGGAGCTCTCTTTCGCAATATCGAAACAACACTCTGCTTAGAAAAAGAAGCTGTAACTATTTACGACTTCAGAGCTGATGATGGTGGCTCTGGAGAGCTTTTTGGCAAAGGCGCTATTAGCTTAGACCCTAAAGATGCGTACCCTTTTTCTCTAATTCTAGAAGCAAAAAACATCACTCCCGTTCGCCTTGACAGCTTAAGTGGTGCATGTGATGGGCAATTGAAATTTTCCGGCTCTTTGCTCGGAGGGCAACTCGTTGGAAATCTTCACGTCAAGAAAGCTGAAATCAATCTTGCCGACGACACACCAGCGTCCCCTCTTTTTATCGATATTGAATACAGCGATAGTGACAATGCCTTACAACAAAAAGCTAATTTACCTTCTCCACCAACTTTTCCTTTAAATTTAGACATCCGAGTAAAGAGCGACAAACAAATTCTGATCAATGGAAGAGGCCTTAAATCCAAGTGGGAAGGCGAGCTTCATCTGACTCAATCTTTTTATAACCCTCTGATCACAGGACATCTCTCCCTCTACAAAGGTCACTACTTGTTTGCAAACAAACGCTTTACCTTTCGTGAGGGTGTGCTAACATTTAACAACCAAGATTTTAGTTTAAATCTTCTTGCCGAACTTCCTCTTGATGACACAACCATTTACACGCATCTGCGGGGTAGCTTATACTCTCCGACTCTCAGCTTTAGCTCTCAGCCAACCTTACCTCTGAATGAAATTCTTTCTAGAGTTCTTTTCAACCACGGAATCCAAGATATCAGCCCTTTAGAAGCGTTGCAACTCACCCAAACTTTGATGGACCTTCAAGAAGGAAGAGCTTCGACTGACATTTTAGGTAAAATCAAAAAAAAGGTGGGTGTTGATCAAATCAGCATCCAGAATATGGGTGAGGAAAATGCGACTCTTCAGGTGGGTAAGCAACTAAAAAACGGTGCTCATTTAACGTTAGAAAAACCGTTAAACAAAGAAGAGCATCGCCTCTGCGTTAAGACTCACCTAACACCCAAGCTACGCCTTCAGGCGGAAGTTTCCACAAATGCGGACAACAAAATGCTCCTCAAGTGGAAAAGAGATTATTAGTGCTCTATCAAATTTGAATATTCGGGGTGTGTTTACCTCTCGCTTCCGCAGCTACCGCCGCGGTGATGTAGTATACTTAAATCCCGTATTTAGACCACGGTAGTGGTCGCTTCTCTCTTTAGCCCAGCACTTTAGCGCTTAGCATTACCCACATCTTTAATTAGCTAAAAACAGTTTAGACCACCTTTAAAATGGCTTTTTTTGAAAGGAGCTTTACACGGCAAGTCCCGTAATGATAAGGATAAGGTTGTTAGATATGTGGTTCGCAGTAGAATCT
>JBDQID010000251.1:0-3676 GCA_040264515.1 Chlamydiales bacterium | reverse complement strand
TATGGAAGAGCAAGTAGCACAAGTGCTTCCCGGAGGAGAAGAAAACAAAGAAATACTCCTCCAACTAACAAAAGAAGAAAAAGATCAACTTTCTAATCCTCATAAAATGATTACAGATTTTATCGAAGAGAAGAAGCTTCTAGAACAAATAGAAAATAAATTAGCACACGCCTATGAGATCTATGACGAAGATCCAGATCTATTAGACGAATCTTATAAAGAAACAATCGACGAATTAACAGAAGAGTTTGAAGCTTTAAAAGGAGTAGATCAATGCCTGGATGTCTTCTCCAATATACTTGAAAACTTAAAAGAAATTTAAAAAAACTTCACCCAAGCACTCCTCTGTTTAAACCATTATAAACCAACAGTTTTCTTTGACAGTTTATTGTCGCTATGAAACTATTTTATTAATACAAGGTAGAAAAATTCCGATAAGTGATTAAAGGGCTCCAAAATTTTTTTTGGTTTAATCCTCTCCGCTTGAGGTACTCATTCGGAGCCCATTAAAATATTTTTTGGAGGTTTTATAAAATGGCTAGATTACAAGTTCGAAAACAAAAAAAAAGCGCAAGCTTTAGTAGTAAACGTCGTACAGCACCAAAAACGGCGAGAAAGGCGGCTCCTAAACAAGCTGTAAAAAGAAAAGCAGCTCCCAAGAAGAAGCCCGCACCTAGAGTTGCAGCAAAAAAGAAAATTGCACCAAAGAAGTCACCTTATCAAAAGCTAATGAGTGACTACAGATCATCTGTAACAAAATTCAAAGAGTCTCATAAAAAAATTCAACAAGGATTTAAGAAGTTTGGAGAACTATTCACCAAGCCAAATAAATCTTTTGAGCACTGCTACAAGCTAGACCCTCAATATCAGAAAAAAATTGATCAAGCTGGAAAAAGTAAAGCAGCTCAACCTTTCAAAGCTCGTGCTCAAGGTATTCTTAAAGATCTAACAAAACAGTTCAAAAAATGCTCTCCTTTCGAAACAAAATTCAAAAGCGAGTGTAAAAAACAAGCAACTGCCCTTAAAAATGAGTGCGCAAAAGCTTCAAAGCAGCTAAAAGATCTTAAAGATAAGTGGAAAAAAGCTCGAAAAGCTATGAAGAGCCCAACAGACTCTCCATTAGCATGGAAGCAAGAAGCTCAAATCAAGATCTTTAGTGAAGCTCATAAAAGTTTTGAAAAACAAGTCAAATGGTCTTGCCAAATTAAATAATTTTTGAGGTTTCTTAAACTTCAACTTTATTCAAAGAGCTGTCTCTAACAAGGAGACAGCTCTTTTTAATTATTTTTTTGAAAAAATATAAAGAAATCATTAAGGTCTGGCAAAGCAATTGAAAATTTTAGGAGTTGTCATGTCAGCAATCAGCGAAGGGTCCCCAATGGTCGTAAAATGGTGCGATGAGTGTCGTGGAGTTCTACCTCTAGATCCTCAAAAACAGTCCTTTGAAGGAAAAATCTTCAAATTTTGCTCTAACGAATGCCAAACAGAGTGGTCTTCTCAAAGAAAAATTGCCTGCAGAGACGGCTTTTCAGAAGATCTCTCCGAATCAAAAGCAGCAGGTATCGCAGCCCCTCTTTTAGCTGAAAAAGTTCGCGCCGATTTTGATTTCGAAGGGATGGACTTAAGCGTTGATCCCGCAAAAGATTTTTACCATTACGCTGTTGGAAAGTGGATTCAAAAAAACCCTCTTCCTGAAGGATATCCTCGTTGGGGCTCTTTTGGAGAAATCTCAAAAAACAACATCGAAAAAATAAAAAACATTCTCGAAAACGGATTCGAAGTACAATCGCACTCCGATCACCTACTTCTCTCTCTTTATCAAAGTTTTCTCAATCTCGATCAACAAAACGGCGAAGGAATAGCACCCATCTCCCACCTATTCGACTATATTCATGCCATTTCAAATCACAGTGAACTCAATGAAATGTTTGCCATCCTACACAGATCGGGAATCGATGTTTTCTTTGGGCTCCACGTACAGCCCCACCCCAAAGATAATTCATTCAATATCCTCTCCATCGAAGAGGGTATCTTAAATCTTGGCGATTACGAAATTTATTTAGAAAAATTCGATACCCCAGCCAATCAAAACGCAAAGAAAAGAGAAGAATACATCCAGTACGTCACACGTCTTTTTACTCTTTCTGGAGAATCTAGAGAAGATGCAAATGCAATGGCACGTACTGTTTTCGCATTCGAACAAGAGATGGCCACGCACTTCTTTACAAAAGAAGAGAGAAGAGATGTCGAGAAAACTACCAACCTCTTCTCCATCGAAGAGCTACAGCAACGCTTTGGATTTCCATTTACACAATTCTTTTCCGTTCTAGAAGTGCAACCAAAAGAATTTAACGTCAGCAATCCTTTCTTACTACAAAGAATGGCTGAATTATTTGATAAAACCGATCCAAACAGATTCAAACTCTACCTACGCCTCACATGCCTAAACCGCATGGCATCCGCTTTGGGTACACAATTCTACGATTTAAAATTCAACTTTCACTCGAAAGTAATGAGAGGAATTGAAACAGCAAAGCCAGTGAAAGAACGCGCTATAGAAGCGTGTGGAGTATACCTTGGCGACGCTATTGGAAAAATTTATGTCTCCAAATTTTTCTCCCCTGAAAAAAAAGCAAAAGTTGTTGAAATGGTCAATACCGTACGCGAAGCGTTTGCTATTCAAATTTCAGCTCTTAATTGGATGGAGCCCGAGACCAAAGCAAGAGCAATCAAAAAAGTACAAGCAATGGCAGTGCAAGTTGCCTATCCAGACGCTGAACATTGGACAGACTACGAGCCTCTACAGAATATCAGTGCTGGCTCTCCGTTGGCTGAAAACCTTCTTGAAATCATGAAATTTAAAACGCAAAGAGAGTTCGATAAACTTGCAAAACCGGTCGATCGACTTGACTGGCCTTGGTCACCACAAACAGTAAATGCTTGCAATAGCTTTAATTTAAATAAAATAAACTTCCCTGCTGGAATCCTACAGTACCCATTTTTCACTCAAGATCCAGCTGTCAATTGGGGTGCCTTCGGTATGGTCATCTGTCATGAAATCATTCACTCCTTTGACGACCAAGGATGTAAATATGATCTCCAGGGAAACCAAAAAGAGTGGTGGCAGAGAGAAGACAAAGAGCGCTTTGACGCGCATGCTAAACTAATTAAAGAACAGTTCGACGACTACTCTATGGTATTTACAGATGGAACGAGCCAAAATGTACGCGGGGGACTCTGCTTAGGGGAAAATATTGCAGATCTCGGAGGACTCAATATCGCCTACACAGCATTTCAACTCTCCCAAAAAACAAATCCACTGCCAGTAATCAACGGATTTACCCCAGAGCAACGCTTCTTTCTAAGCTTTGCCCAAGTGTGGCGCAATAAAGCAACTGATGAATTTGTAAAGAATGCTCTTGCCAATGACCCACACAGCCCACCGCTATGGCGCGTTAATGGAACACTCTCACAAATGCCTGAATTTAGAGCAGCCTTTTCCCTTCCCGAAAACTGCCCCATGGTGATTCCTAAAGAAAAACGCTCGACGATGTGGTCCCTTTAAAAACAACAACTACAGTAACTCCCGGAATAAAAGCCCGCTCTGTAATCTTCTTATACTGCTGCCGCAGTATAAGAAGATTACGAATCAATAAAAACTATCTAAAGAACATAT
>JBDQID010000250.1:0-3688 GCA_040264515.1 Chlamydiales bacterium | reverse complement strand
TCCATAGCCTGTTCAAACGCATCTAGAGTATCTTCGGCATTAACTTTCTTAGAAAAAGTTTCAAGTGCAGAATAAACAATTTTACGAGCAACAGATTTCTTTCCTTGCATCATCACCTTGTTGATGAATTTTGCAAGTAGAAGGCTTCCGTATATTGGATCTGGATCAATTTGACGCTTTTCAGCGCGATGTCTTCGTGACATAATTTCCTCAAAAAAATTCGTGTTTTTTTATGTTATTAAGGAAAGATCTTCATTCACCTACTCCCCTAAAACAAGGGGAACTGCACGTCATTTGGGCTTTATTTTAGACAACAAAACACAAATGGCGAGCCAGGAAAGCTATAAAGAACTTCCTAGCGTTACTTTGGACGCTTGGCTCCATACTTGGATCTTCCCTGCTTACGATCCTTTACTGCAGCACAGTCAAGGGCTCCGCGAACGATATGGTAACGAACACCTGGCAAGTCTTTTACACGACCACCACGTACCAAAACGATACTGTGTTCTTGAAGGTTGTGACCCTCACCACCGATATAAGCAATAACTTCTTGTCCATTGGACAGGCGAACCCAAGCTACTTTACGTAGAGCTGAGTTTGGTTTCTTTGGTGTCTTTGTTTTGACTTGCAAACAGACACCACGACGTTGTGGGCATTGCTGCAAAGCTGGTGACTTTGCGCGACGCGCCTTTCCCTTGCGAGGTTTACGCACAAGTTGGTTAGTCGTTGGCATAAAAAAGTGACTCCTTGTTTATAAATAAAATCCAATTCAAAATAGAATCAGATAAAATGATTTTGCCATTATACTCCCTAATCCGAATTATTTGCAAAAAAAATCTCTAGTGTAAGCACAGCTTTAAAAACAGAGTTAAACACTCTTTGCAATTTTAGCTCCCTTGAAGATCGGAAAAGGGTGTCTTTTTTCACGAAGTTTGCTAGAATAAGGATAAAAACAGAGCTTACTTACAAGGGTGTCCTATGCGCTTTAGTATTGTTACAATCACAAAAGATTCCGAAAATTTCCTAGCTCACACTCTACAATCGGTAAAAGAGCAAGATTTTAAAGACTTCGAACATATTATATGGGACGGTGGTAGTAGTGATAACACGCTCGAGATCACCTGGCAATTCCCACATGTTAAAGTATTCGAAGGTCACGACACCGGAATCGGTGATGCGATGAACAAAGGCGCGCAGCTCGCTCGCGGAGATTTCATTCTACATCTTCACTCAGACGACATGCTAGCTCACCCAAAAGTACTCTCTCAAGTAGACACTTTTCTGCGCCAACACTCCCAATTCTCATGGGTCTACGGCCAAGCTGAGATTATCGATGCCATGGGGAACCTCAAACGCACAACCCAATTCACCCCATATAGCGCCCAAAGACTCCGTAAATACAATATTATATCTCACCCATCCACGTTTTTATCACGCAAGCTTTTCAACCGCAACGGCGGCTTCCGCAGTGACCTTGCGTATTGCATGGATTACGAGCTTTGGCTACGCCTCTCCGAGCAAGTCCAAGGCCTCGCTATGCCATTTGTTGTCTCCAAATTCCGCGAGCACGCAAACTCTCAATCGATCAGCAACGCAGAAGCCGTAACGAACGAGGCGTACAGAGTACGCAACAACTTCGTGAAAAATCCACTCGAACGCTTCAAAAGCATGCGAACCTGGCAACAGCGTAAAAACAGCCTTGGTCAATAATTCCATGTAGTACGTTTATACAGTACAGAGTAAGACAAAGAGCAAGTCCGCGGCACGATTGATCAGAACCTTCTATGAATTCTTTATTTTATCATTTAAAAAAGAACTGTTTATGAAATACAGCATGAGGCGTCGAGCGAGTCCGCAAAACGACTGATCAGAGCCTCGGGTGACCAAAGGTCACCCGAGAGAGCGGACTCACTCTGCATATATGCCGTAGCAGCGAAAGAAAACGCTAATATAATGCTATTTTTTACTCTCAGAAGAGTCCATAACAGCTAAATAAGCAATCTTTGCTTGAGCCACGTCAATCGCCTCACTCTGCTTACGCCAAGTCACATCGCGACCCAAGAGCATCTGCGCAAGCTCTAAACGAGGAGTTCTCACTTCCGATAGCGTAGATTGTAAGTAGGTTAAAATATCCACTTCACCCTCTGCTCCACCGAGCTGCAAAGGATCAAAACCTTTCAAAGGCAATCCCATCAAGGCAATACGAGGGAACTGAATATCTTTAACTCCAGGAAGAATATCTTGACGAACAGCATTAATAGAAGCTCCATCAACAACTAGTTTAGCCCCAAGTTTACGAGGATTAAAATCCTGAATCATAAACGCTGAAAGGCTCTGCAAATCAAAAGAAAACACAGGGTTCGATGCAACGAATTCTTGCATTTTTGTAGTAATCTGAGAAAACAGCTGCTCTCGAGCTGCCTCCAGTAATCCTTTTGCTGTCATCACCCCAGCGCCTTCGGCTGCCGCAGCAAATTCAACGTTTGGAGCATTCTCTTCGATATAACCGTAGACATCTCTTGCCTCAATCATAACGCAAACGCAATCAGAAAAATACTTTGCCGTATCTTCAAGCTCACCTTCTAACAAAACGCCAGACTCTTCCATCAATTTTGTCACACGCTCCAAGACATGCTGCCTTAGCTCTTCTGACTTAGGAAAAGCACGCAAGCTCATTCCATCGCGAGTTTTATTTCGCAGAATAACCTTGGGCTCAAAACCTTCCTGACACATCGTTTGTAAACAAGCGTCTTTTTCACTCATACTCTCTTTTGCTAAAATCACCATATCTTGCGCAAACACACCACGAGGCACATCAATTTCTTTAAGCTCTCGCGTAATGTTTACTTTGTTCATGGCTCCAAGAGAAGCCCTTTCACTAATACGAGTAAACACCGTATCTGCCACTGCATTCACTGTTTTGATGTACTCTTGCGCTGTAGCATCGCTCGTACTCATTCGAGCAATAAGGCCTACATTGATCAGATGACCGAGCAAATTCGTAAAACTACCGTAATAGTCATACGCTCTTTCTTGTGAGCCGTCGTGAGCGACTAAATTCGAGAGGTGATTTGCTATTGCTCTTCCAGTTATAGCAAACTTGTTCAAATCAACTAACAGCCCTTTTTCTTCCCCTTGAAGGTGCCCAAATCCACCTTCAAACATCTCACTTGAAATCGGACTACTCTGTAAATATGTTTGATACTGCTCAAACATTCCCGCACTTGCTTCAGTTGTTGCTACAGGTACATATCCAGCCATTCTTCATCCTTATAGTCATATGTAAATCATTAAGTTTTACTTGAATTTCTCCAAGATCAACGCAGTCTAATAAAGGTAAAAATTAAAGGCAAACAACTGCTCTTCTTTAAATTTGCACAAGCTGTAAGCTCATTCAGAGCAACGGTCTGATCTTAAATAAACTCTCAAAACCAGTCAAAACCACCCTCTCCAATATCCATGAATTTAATTTTAATAGGGCTGTAGAAACTCGATATAGCATCACATTTTTTTTAAATGCCTTCACCGCTTCCGGAAGGGAGTTCTTCTAAGCTCTTCAAGCCGAAGTGCTCTAGGAAATTCCGTGTAATTCCATACTGCACGGGCCGACCAGGAGCTTCAAGCCTACCAACAGCTTCGACAAGACCGCGCTCAACGAGCGAGGCGAGTGTTCCGGACGAGTCCACAC
>JBDQID010000249.1:0-3688 GCA_040264515.1 Chlamydiales bacterium | reverse complement strand
GTAAGATCCTTAAGGGTAAAGTTAACGTTACACATTAAATATAGCATAAAGACAGCGGAGAAAATAAGATGAACCAGACTCAGATTACAACAGAGATGACAATTAATGAAATCTTTGAGAAGTTTCCTCACAAGAGCCAACATTTAGCTCAAGAGCTGACAAATAGTGGTCTTCACTGTGTTGGCTGTCATGCGGCAACGTGGGAGACGTTAGAGGCTGGAGTCTTAGGCCACGGTAAATCACAAGAAGAGCTCGAAGAGCTACTGAATAAGTTAAACAGCATCTTGAAGGAAGAGAAGGCCGATCCAACCCAGATTACCATTACTGAGCGTGCTGCAAAAAAGTTCCTTCAGATTTGCGAAGAAGAAAACAAGCAAGGGTGGGGACTGCGTCTATCAGAGAAAGCTGCTGGATGTAACGGCTATGAATTTGTTCTTGATTTCTCTGAAGCTTCAAGCGATGAGGACATTATTTTTACATCTCATTCCGTTGAAATTCAAATTTGCAAAGCTAATAAAGAGCGCCTTCTCGGTTCTGAAATCGATTATTTGGAAGGCCTTAACGGCGCTGGATTCAAAGTTAGCAACCCCAACGTCCAATCCTCCTGCGGTTGCGGCACCTCTCACAGCTATTAACATACGATATTAAGGCTCGTGCCTAATCGCATAGGTTCTTTGAGTAAAAAGCGGACTTCTAAAACCCCTTAAGGGGTTTTCTGAAGTTTGGCACTTTTTTATGTCTATAATTGTTTAAGATCAAATTTATGCAGGTGATAACTTTATTTAGACCACGGTAGTGGTCGTTTCTCGGTGGTGGTCTTAAGTAAACTCATCGCCTGTCTGAATTCGAGAAGTCGTCCAAAACCACTCCCTAGATTTATTGAAACAGCCTATGCAATAGAGCAGTAGTTACACTCATTAACGCACTTTATCTTTAAATAAAAATGCAGCTTACACTATACATCGATTTGAAAAAATCCATACCGCGCTGATACAGGAGATAATGAGAATGAGTAATAAAGTGAAATTATTGGGCTTTGCAGGCTCTTTACGCAAAGAGTCGTTTAACAAACAGTTAGTCCAAGTCGCTCTAAGAGAAGCTGAGCTGGCTGGAGCAGAAGTCACTTTCGTTGATCTAAGAGAGTATCCTATGCCTCTTTATGATGAAGATATTGAATCGAGCGAAATGTTTCCTGAAAAAGCTCTTGAGCTTAAAGAAATAATGAGAAAAGCCGATGGTTTTTTTATTGCTTCACCTGAATATAATAGCTCTATTAGTGGTGCACTGAAGAACAGTATAGATTGGCTGTCTAGAAAAGCTTTAAAAGATGAAGAACCTCTGGAATGTTTCAAGGGAAAAGTAGCCGCGATCATGAGCACCTCTCCTGGTGCTCTTGGCGGTTTAAGAGGTTTAGTGCACTTAAGGGCTATCCTCGGTAATCTGGGAACGATTGTTTTGCCGGATCAAAAAGCGATCCCCCAAGCTTTTGCAGCCTTTAACGAAGAAGGTGAATTGAAAATTCCAAAAGATGCGGAAGCCATCAAAGCGCTATCACAACAGCTTGTAACAATCGCTACAAAGCTTAATCAGACGTGCTGAGGGGCTGGGGGTTCTTGCTGAATATGAAGCGTCTGTGTGGGGAAGGCTATTTCTGCTCCGTGCGAGGCTACGATGCTTGCCGTACGCAGAAAGACGTCTTGCTGAATATCTCGGTACTCTGACCAAACGGTTGTTCTGGTAAAGCAGTAGATCTGAAGATCTAAAGAAGTGGGACCAAAAGCTAAAAAATGCACCATCAAGATTTGATCTTTGGCAATATCGGGATGTTCTTTTAGCATCTTTTCAATATCGTCGACTACAGACTTAACAACAGCGATATCGTCATAACGGAGACCGATAACAGCCTTTATTTGACGATTATACATACGGCCTGGATTTTCAATAATGGCGTCTAGAAAAAGCCCATTTGGAAAATAGGTAGGGCGTCTTGAGAAGGTACGAATCCGCGTTTGGTACCACCCAATATGCTCCACAACACCTTCAAAACCGCTTTTATTTGGAAGATAAATCCAATCATCGACAGCAAAGGGGCGCGTAATAAAAATCATCAGTCCACCAAAAAAATTCACCACGACATCTTTTCCGGCCCAACCGATAGTTAAAGAACCAATTCCACCAAGAGTCATCAGCGTTGTTAAGGGAACTCCGAAAATATCAAGAACCATCAACGAGGAGATAGAAAAAATAACAACACTTGTAAGCTTTGAAACAGCACCAAAGAGAGCTTTATCTGACTTTGTTTTTTCAAGAAAAACCGATTGAAAAAGAAGTTCTTCTGACTCCGTTTTCCAGCGATAAAGAACCCAAGTAAACCCTCCAATAAAGAAACAGAGACGTCCTTGGTTAATGTACTCTTCGAGAAGGGGAAACTGATTTGCCTCACTCATCACTTCGGCTATAAGAAGAACACCGTAACCCCAAATAAGCCAGGGTAGAGGGCGAGAAAGGGCACTTCCAAAGGCTTGAAGCCACTTGTTCTCTTCATTCGATGTTTTAATCTTGTTGAGGAAACGGCGAGCAAAAAAACCAGCGATACCCGTAAGAAAAAAAATCAGGATAATTACGGCAAAAATACGCAGTGGGATCTTTTCAAAAACAGCTAAATCTATCATACTACTCTTCTATTAAATTACTCTTCTACAGGAACGGTTCTTTCAAAAACTTCGCGAGTACAATATACAGGGACATTGTTCATTAATGCCAGTGTAATGCAGTCGCTTGGGCGAGCATCGATTTCAATAATATGTCGCTGCTCTCCGATTTTTTGTTCTAAGAAGAGTCTTGCAAAGTAGACGGTCTCTTGAATATCATTAATAACGATTTGCTTAACTTCTACATCCAGCCCCTTAAAGATCATGTTGATAAGATCGTGGGTCAAGGGTCTGGGCCTTTCAATATCGGTTAGGTGCATTTGGATGGTTCGTCCGATGCTAGGATCGGTATAGATGGCGAACCGCTTGTCTTCCGTTCCTAAAATAACAACGGTATAAGAACGAGTCTGCATAACCTTATTAAAAGTGATGGGAATGAGTTCTGTTGTTTCCATTGAACCTACCTTTAGTCTTATTGTAAGTCAGCTCCCCTTTTTCGTCACTCGAGAATTTTAATCTCTCCATTAGCATCCGCAACAAGGACACGATTTGCTAGGCCCAGGAAAAAGCCGGTCTCTACGACACCAACTGTTTCACGCACCAATCGATCAAGCTCGAAAGGGCTCTCACATGCGCCTGAGATCTGTAAATCATAGATTAGATTGCCATTATCAGAGCGAACACCTTCTCGTATTTTTGCGCTGTGCCCAAGAGCTTGTAGTTTGCGTTGAGTCCAAGAAGCGCCAAAGGGAACAACTTCGAGAGGAAGAACAAAGGAGGAAAAAACAGGAACAAGCTTAGAGCTATCGATAAGAATAACGAGTTTTTCACTTGCTGTTGCCACAATTTTTTCACGCAAAAGAGCTGCCCCCAATCCTTTAACGAGCTCTTTGGAGTGATTAACCCAATCCGCACCGTCGACAGTCAGGTCGACTCGCTCAACCTGATCGATATCAAGCACTTTGATACCTCCGGCTTCAGCTTGTTTCTGTGAGGCAAGTGAGGTTGCTACAGCTTGAATTCTCAAGCCTTGTTGG
>JBDQID010000248.1:0-3706 GCA_040264515.1 Chlamydiales bacterium | reverse complement strand
GATTATTCCTATTTAGCTATTTATTTTTTGATTACAATGAACATGAAAACTTTTCAAATCACCTTCTTCTCTGTTTTTTTCTTCTCGTACGCTTTACTCAGTGCTGATGAGGAAAACAGCCCCCCAAAATGGCAATTCGAGGTCGAATATTTAACTCTTGGCGAAGCTGAAGTTGACGAGCCTGGTAGGTCAGACCAAAACATTGAATACAGCCGCGGCAAAATTGCGACTTCCTATACACACTATCGCGATGAACAGAACGCGCTTGTCTTTGATTTAGGTTATACAGACATCGCACTCAACTGGGATGAAAACCCTTCATTTTCCGAAGATAATCACTCCCTTGTAAATCTCCGTTTCGGCGGTTTTACAACAAGAGTGCCTCAATGGATCTGGGCTGCTGCTATCGGAACCGATGTTAAGGCGAAAGAATTTAACATCATGCGTAGCGCACGCTACAACGCAACCTTGTGGGGGCGTTATATTTACTCCGAAATGATTAGCTTTCATGTCGGGCTCTTTGCAGAAACAGGTTTAAGAAAAGATTCTATTCAACCTATCTTCGGTGTCGATTATAAGCCAAACGAGAAATGGAAATTAAATCTTGTTTATCCAATGGATCTTTCGGCCTCCTACTACATCAATGATAAGTGGTCTATAGGTGGATCTGGACGTGTTTTACGCTCAAGACACCGCCTTAGTGGTGAAGAGATCATGAGCAAAGGTATCTTCGAATACCGCAGCTACGGTACAGAACTTTTCGCCAATTACGCGCTCTCCAAGCTTGTAGCCAAAGTCTACGCCGGAGTTACCTTCGGTGGTGACCTCAAAATCATGGACAAAAAGGGAAGAAACCCATCTTTCTACATGTTCAAGGGCTCTGCCTACTTCGGCAGTAACATTACCTATCGCTTCTAAAGATTCGATATCTCCCAAGCATTTTCAACGCATAAGACGCGCAAAAGATCCTAATGAAGTAAAGAATGAGTTCGTGTCATTAATCGTACACCCGCAAGGGCGACTGAATAGACAATCTTTCTCACTCGCTCTTGCGAGCTCTGATTCTTTATTTACCTGAGCACAGCTTCTCTTTGCTCAACCCGAGGCTCTAATCTGTCGTTCTTTGAACTCGTTTTCAGCCTCATATTGCAACCTATACATTATTCTTTATCAAGAAATTAAGAGTCAAACTCACGTTAAATAGATATCAAAAAGAGTTATGCCTAAAAGGATATTTGCGTCTTTACGTTAAGAATAGTTGAGGGACCTCAAAAAGGCTAGCAGTTGAAATTAAATTGAAAAAAGCGTTATAAATGTTCTCCGATAACATCACTCATGGTTAATTCATGTCAAAGTTAGATTCCGAACTTCTGAACTACTTAACTAAACTTTGCCGTATCGACTGCACTGAAAAAGAACAAGAGCTCCTTTTAGAAGACTTAAAAAAAATCCTGACATACGTTGAACAACTACAAGAAGTTGATACTGAAAACGTAGAACCTTGCAATCACGTACTCTCAGAAATTATGAACGTGATGAGAGATGATGTTGCTGAAGACAGTTTTAAAAGTGAGCTCTTCATGAATAACAGTCCAGAGCAAGTTGACGGCATGATTCGTACTCCCCCTGTAATCCCACAAACTTAAAAATTTAAAAGGCTACACGCTATGTATCGACTATCCGCCATTGAGCTACGCGACGCTTTTCAACGGGGAGAATTTTCTGCCACTGCGATTGTAGAGCACTTCTTGAATCGTATAAAAACGTATGACAAAGAACTCGGCTGCTTCCTCTCTGTTTTCACCGAACGTGCTTTAGAGAAAGCTGCTCTCTTAGATAAAAGGCGTCTTGCAGGAGAAAAGTTAGGTAAGCTTGCAGGTATCCCCATTGCGATTAAAGACAATATCCACGTTAAAGGTGAAAAGACCACTTGTGCGTCAAAATTCCTCCCCAACTACGACGCTATCTTTGATGCCACTGCCACTCAGCTTCTCGAAGCAGAAGATGCCATCATCATTGGAAAAACCAATCTCGATGAATTTGCCATGGGCTCTTCTACTGAAAATTCTGCTTTGCAAAAGACACGTAACCCGTGGGATTTGTCTTGTGTCCCCGGTGGTTCATCCGGAGGATCTGCGGCGGCTGTTGCAGCTAGACTCTGCCCTCTAGCGCTCGGCAGCGACACAGGTGGCTCTATACGCCAACCTGCAAGTTTTTGCGGAGTTACAGGATTTAAGCCTACCTATGGGCGTGTTTCACGCTACGGCCTTGTCGCCTTTGGCTCATCTCTTGATCAGATCGGGCCTTTTGCCAATACAGCACAAGATATCGCGCTCACCATGGAAATTTTGGGGCAGCATTGTCAAAGAGATTCGACAAGTCTTCCTAAAGAGTCAGAAGAGTATCTCGAAATGATAGAAAAACCAATATCGAGAACAAAAGTCGGGGTTCCTTGGAGCTTCATTACAAATCTTACAGAAGAGTCTAAGAGCAGCTTTATGGACTCCATTGAGCTACTAAAAAAAGAAGGTTGCGAGATTGTTGACATCTCTTTAGATATGCTCAAGAAGTCTATTGCAACCTACTACATCTTATCCACCGCAGAAGCTTCAACAAATCTCGCTCGCTTTGACGGAATCCGCTATGGACACCGCTCGAAAGAGGCTAAAAGTCTTGCCGATGTTTACGACATGAGTAAAGAAGAGGGTTTTGGCTTCGAAGTCAAGCACCGTATTCTTCTTGGAACATTCGTTCTTTCAACAGGCTTTCAAGATGCTTACTACAAAAAAGCACAAAAAGTACGCACTCTGATCATCGATGAGTTCAAACGCGCTTTTCAGCAGTGTGAGGTAATTGCGATGCCAACGTCTCCTTTTGCAGCTTTTGAGTTCGGGGAGAAAAAAGATCCTCTTCAAATGTACATGGCCGACTACTATACAATCGGAGCCAATCTTGCGGGCTTACCGGCAATCAGTGTGCCTTCAGGCTTCACGCAGCAGAGAAAGCCTATTGGCCTACAGATTTTGGCTTCACAATGCGAAGATCGCAGAGTATGTCAATTTGCCCGTGCCTTTGAAAAAGTTGCTACACCACCCACTATGATCCCTGAATTTGTAAATCGAGGAGAAATGATCCATGAATAGCGCAACTGCCACTTGGGAGCCTGTCATTGGGCTCGAAATTCACGTCGAGCTTAATACGAAATCCAAACTCTTTAGCCGCGCACCCAACCGCTTTGGTGATGCTCCGAACCAAAATATCACAGAAGTATGCACTGGGCAGCCAGGAGCCCTCCCCGTCTTAAACAGAGAAGCTGTAAAAAAAGCTGTCCAATTCGGCTGTGCAATCAACGCTAAAATCCCTCATTTTAGCAAGTTTGATCGGAAGTCGTACTTTTATCCAGATAGCCCTCGGAACTTCCAAATCACTCAATTCGACGAACCCATTATTCTTGGTGGAGAAGTCACAACAGATGTCGATGGTCAACCGATGACCTTCCCTATTCATCACGCTCACTTAGAAGATGACGCTGGGATGCTTAAACATTTTAAGTCGTATGCTGGGGTTGATTATAATAGGGCAGGAGTTCCCCTGCTCGAAATCGTATCTGAGCCATGCATTCACTCACCAAAGCACGCAGCGGCGTATGCAATGGCTGTCAGAGCCATTATGCAATACATCGATGCTTCCGACTGTAATATGGAAG
>JBDQID010000247.1:0-3709 GCA_040264515.1 Chlamydiales bacterium | reverse complement strand
CTTTATTATACCATTTTATCTACTTCTGATTCAAAAAACACCTATCATGTTTAAAAATAAGATATTGAGTGTAAGGGCCTATTTTTTTATAATATCTATCTGGTATCTGGCAGATTGCGCTAGCAACTTGAATTCAGCCTCTCATTGAAAGGCCGTTTACCCATAACCACTTACCTTCTTTAAGAATGAAGTGATAAATGAAGCGTTGAAAAAGGAGAAACGTTCAGGGTGAGCGGCCTTTCAATGAGAGTGCGGGCGACGGAGCGCCCGAGTTACAACATATTGAATGTTGCACAAGGATAAAGTTGTAAATTAAGCATTACATAGTGAATTCAGAAAAACAAATATCAAATTCTGTTTATAAACATATTAAGAGCGGAACTTTTTCAGTTGATCAGTTGTATTAAGGGTGGTTTTTCTAGCATGTACAGAGACGTCTTAACGAAATCTAAAAAAAAAGTTTACGTTAAATTAAAATTTTAACTATACGGGTGGGGTACCTCAACACTTTTTAAATGGAGGCTGTTATGACAGCTATGAGAGTCATCCCCATTTTTTACGATACAGAGACAACAGGGTTGCTTCGCTCAAACCCTCACATTGTGGAATTTTCCGCATATGATCCTACTCGAAAAATTGAAGACGCAGTTTTTAACGTATTGATTAACCCTGGCTGCCCGATTCCGTCTGCGGCATCTGCAGTGCATGGTATTAAAGATAAGGATGTGGCATCTGAGCCTAATTTTAGTACTGTGTGGCCTCGGCTAAAGGCGTGGGTAGAAAAAAATAAGGGTGTAAATGATAAAATTGTTTTCATCGCGCATAATAATTATGGATTCGATAAAAAAGTATTGGATCTAGAGTGCTCAAGGATTGATGAAAAGGCCCCAAAAGAGTGGCGTCATTTTGATACTCTTTGGTTTTCGCGTACAATGCACAAGGGAATGAAAGCTCCTGGCGGCGGTCGTTTCTCTCATACGCTTCAAAATTTACGGAAATTTTATCACATAAAAGCGAACCAAGCTCATAGAGCTTTAGCTGATGTTGAAATTATGTATAAAGTATTCAAGAAAATGATAGGAGATGCTCCAAGAAAGGATGTATACGAGGCCATGGTGGGCGCTCACTGTATTCTAGGTGTAAAGGCTGTTGTAATGAATTCAAGAGCTTCAGCCTCGGGCTCAGCTTCAGCTTCAGCCTCTGCCTCCGGATCAGGTTCTGGATCAGGCTTCGCTATGGCAGCAAGCTCTGCTGGGGCATCGAGTGCTAAGGCTGTAGCTGTTGCAGCTAAGGTGCTGAGTGGTGGATCAAATAAGCGGCGTGCAGTAGAGGCTGAACTCGATAGAGAAGATGCAAAACCGTCAGCTAGAGCAAAAAGAGCCAGAAAAGAGCAGATTTCTTCTTCTGTATCTACACGATCACAAAAAAAATCTCGAAAGTAATATAAAAAAAGCCTCTGTAATCTAAGGGATTACAGAGGCTTTTTTTATTTGCCTAAAAGAAGAATCGAACTCCCGACCTTCGCATTACGAATGCGCTGCTCTACCAACTGAGCTATTTAGGCGTAAAAAACAAAGGATATAACGCAAACTCTTTTTTCTCCACTTACAATTACACTTACTTGTCTATTGCTCTGTCTATCTTAAATCTTCGGATAAACTCTAAAAAACGTCAGTTCGATTCTTAATTCAATCTTGTTCAGTAGTTTATAGAAATAGTTTTTAGACCACGGTAGTGGTCGCACCTCTCTTTAGCCCAGCACTTCAGTGCTGGGAGAGAATAATAATAACATTGTACCGCGGGAGCGGTACCTCTCTTCCCCTTCAACTTGAAGGAGTTGAGAGATGGTACTGCCGTGGCCTAAAAAAAGTGTTCGAAAGTTTTCCCTTTATAGGTGAAAAAGGGCTATTTGCTTATTGTAACACGAGGAAAGTGTTGAGCAATCTCTTCGAGCTCTTTTTTTTCGATTCTAAAGCAGCCTTCGAGGTTGAGTGTGTAAAGAGAGGGGAGCTCTTTGAGAAGGGCTGTGATCGCATTAGCTGATATGGCAAAGCAGCGAGAAACATCGAGGTTTTCTAAGTTTGGTATCTTTTGTGCAATCATCACAAGTGTTGAATCATTAATAGAGCAGTGGCTGAGGTTAAGTTTGCTCATCTGTTTCATTTCTGGAAATTGGGAGTCAATACAGCTTGCTGTAAGAGCTGGGCATTGGCTAAGGTTAAGATTATGGAGATTAGGAAACATTTTTCCTATTTGCTCAACGGCTCCACTGAGAAGTTGTGGAGAGTAGCTTACATCGAGCTCGTATAGATTAGGCAGCGGGTTTTCAATCATTAAAAAAGCAGCTGTAGCAAGCTGTGGGATATGGTTTAATTTTAAAGTTTGAATAGGAGATCCATTTAAAGACATCGCTTTAAGGAATTTTCCAGAAAGACGTAGGCTATGACTTAAATAGAGACGCTTGAGATTAGGCATTGCAGCAATGAGTGCTATTACGGCAGGATCACTGATTGAGCTTCCTTGAAGATCGAGTGTATGAAGATGCGGCATCGTCTCTCCGATTGTTAGAATTGCAGACTCAGAGAGATGGAAGCAGCCCCGTAGTGAAAGTTTTTCAAGGTTTGGTATTTTTTCCGACATGGAAGAGAGCGCTTTGCCGGAGAAAATTTGACAGTCGTTGGCATCGATTTCAGTAAGATTAGGAACGATATTTGAGAGGTTAATAAATGTGTCATCGGAAAGGAAGTTACAATGACTTACATCGAGGCTATGTAGATGAGGCATTTTTTCGATGAGCATTTCGATGCTTTCTTCAGGAAGTGAGCAGCCTGTGATATCTAGATGTTCAAGATCGGGAATCTCGGTGATGATTTGCTTGATCATTTCTTCAGAAAGAGGGCTGTAGCGTAAGCTTAAGCTTTGTAAGTGGGGGAGTTTTGTTGTGATATTTTTTATCTCTTTACATGTGAGTGCAGAGGTGTTGATACCGAGCTCTTCTAGATGGAGACTTTTCAGGATTTTAGCAGCCTCATGGGATGGGGAAAATTGAGAGTTCGCCATGATCTCTTTGAGCACTGTTTTTTTGCACTCTTCGAAAAGAGCATGCGCTTCGCAGAGATTGCTAAGTATTAGATGTTTTTCTGCGACTTGGATAGAACGAACATCAGAGAGAGAGAAAACTCTGAGAAGACATTTTTCTGTTTGGCTGTGAAGAAGGGGGATTTTAAATCGGTGTGAAATAGCTAAAAGTTCTTCAAGGAGTTCTTGTGATGAAGCTTCCTCTTCAGAAAGAAAGCCTGTTTCAAAAAAATGTGTAAGAGATGTAAAGGCATCTCTAGACATAGCCTCGGATAGACTAAAGAGTGGGGGATTTTTACTTAGCCATTTCTGTAAAAGGATTTCACAAAGGTAGCGCCCAAGGTTTTTCTCATCTTTGATAATTAGATACGCACAGCTGTTGTGATAGAGTATAAGGAACTCTTTAGATTGCATGGCGTCAATAGTAGTATTAATTTCTTCACAAAAGTAGGTGTAAATAAGTTCTAGGCTCTGTTGTGAGTGGGTTTGGACTGTGTTTTCCAATGGTTGTATTGCTTGCTTAACCTGTTTTTGTATTTCTGCGATATCATGGTAGATTTCATTGATTGCGTCTTCGTACTCTTTGAGGACAGGCTCGTTGTCGGTAAAGTCAATAGCCTCTTTTATGCAG
>JBDQID010000246.1:0-3735 GCA_040264515.1 Chlamydiales bacterium | reverse complement strand
TATTTTAACGTCAGCTCGACTCTTAATTCCGCCCTGTCTACTGGTTTATAGCAATAGTTTTTAGACCACGGTAGTGGTCTTAAGTAAACTCATCGTCTGTCTGAATTCGAGACCGAGCTGTTGTAGGCACAAAAAAAGTGCCAAACTTCAGCCCCAGTACTAAAGTGCTAAGCTAAATTAAGAGTAGAGCTCACGTTATTTTAATTTGATTTTTGCCTATCTTGTAAAAAACAGACAACTACTGCTTGCGCACACCAAAGGCTCCGATAACTGTGCTACCTTGCCCTGAAGCTCCAAAAGCACCCACTCCCTCCTCTGCTCCCGTGCCATGTAAGCTTCCAGAGAAGCCATTAGTTGTTGTGGTACCGTTAAATAAAGTATCACCTGCAAAGAAATGACTGGGAGTAGACTCAAAGTGTCCATTTTGTAGCTGAATGTTTATGCTGTTTCCCAAAGTGATATTACCGGAGATCGTACCTGCATTTGAATTTGGAAAAGAAACTTTTAAAGAAGCCGTCCCAGAAAGCATCGCTCCGCCTGGATCTGAAGAATTAAAAAGATGTCCAATAGAGACACCACTGTATTCAGCGGTTTGCCCAGCTAGATTTGAAAGATTTGGAAGTAGCACTGAATCATACACACCTAGCCCAAAATATCCAAAAGCACGCCTAGGATCGCCGCTATCTCCTTTTAGCCCCCAGAGTCCCCAGCTAACATGATCAAAGGAATCAAGTCCTGGCAGCCCGATGAGAAAACTGTTATCCGAATCTATATTTCCATGAAGGCCACTACCTCCAAGATTAATACCGCTGCCAGACAAAGTTGTGATAAAGGCGTCTTTATCGATAAATGCTTGTGGCAGGCCTGTTCCTGACCTTCCTGAAAGTGAGGATGTTGGAGTTGATGATGAGATCGGTTGGTTTTGATGAATATTGAAAGTTGAACTAAAGCTTGTTGAGGAGCTTGCGCTAACCTCTAAAAGAAAATTGGTAGCGGAGTCTAAAAGTCCTTGAACAGCACCACTGCTGTTTAATTGCAAACCTTCCATATTACCTTTTCGCGTAATAGTAGACGTTGTGTGTATTTGCGACTGTTGTCCTAGAATTCCAACCCCGTGATGTAGCTCTAAAACAGTGCTCATTTGAGGATCTTTATGTTGACGCATGAAGGTAAGGGCTAAGCTCTTTCCATCCGTTCCAGAAAAATGCCCCTGAAAAAAGCCTAAACTATCATCCATTACGCTAAACATACCGTTAGAAGAGACGTTGTTGCCCAGAATCGAAAGCAGAGAGACCTTTCCTTGCACTTCTGGGTTGGAATTGATACTGCCTTTGTAGAGCATCGCATGCCCTGATGGGAAAAATGTAAGACCTGTAATATCACCTGTTCCCGATACAAGCTCAACCCGTGCGCTTGTAAGACCAAGTTCTGTAAAGAGTACTGGCGGTGTACTGCTACTTAAATTATGCGTATCGATAAAAGAGCGAATATTAGCTCCTTTGTAGATGTGAGGAGAATTGCTATTTGGTAATGTTGTTTTAATACCAGCTGCCCAAAAGCTATTGAGCCCCGGATAGAAAAGCGATGAGTTGTGATCTTTTACAACATTATAAACTCCCCACATGACTCCAGACGGTGTAAAGCTCGTACCCGTTGTGAAATTTGTAACAATCCGAGGAAGCCCAAGGCTTAGAAGAAAGCTCGAATCCTTTTCTATGGGGAAGCTGCTACTGTTAGAGACAATTTCTGTAAAAGCGTGCTCTGCTTCAAAAGCTAAGCTAACACCGCCTAAATTTAGAGAGTGCGATGTTATGTTCGCTCCGCCAAGATCTCCCTCTTTTAAAGTTATGCTACCTGAAAAAGTCCCGTTAGCAAAGGAGGGAGTAAGAGTTAAATCTATCTCTGAGCGATCAATGCTTTGTGAGGCTCCAGGCTCTATGCGAAGACCTTGTCCAAATCCTGTATAGGTACCTTCTTGGCTTGTAAAGGTGTGACTTTGCGTTTCCTGAAAAGCTCCAGCTGCAAAATGATTTCCACTGCCATCACTTGCATGAAGCCCAATTCCTTGCGCTGAAGAGCCAAAAAACTGACCGCCAGTAGAGTTTGAAAAAGAGTGAAGTGTTGTTGATTGAAGCGCTACGCTTGATGGCGTGGAAGATTGGTTAGAACCTAAAAGAAATGATGATGAAGAGGTGCTAGAGGGAAAGGAGGGAAGATAGCCGAGCATGGAATAGAGGTGGACATCACTGATGGCACCACTACTATCAAAGGTAGTTCGAAAGAGTGCTAAAGGAAGCTCATTATCTGCCTCGATTGGAAAAAAATGAGAGCCGCTTGAACTTCCAGGGCTACCTGTTCCGTGAAGTTCGAATGGAGTTAGAGTGAACTCTCCTGTTAATCCTCCAAACACATTTTTACTTGGAAAATGTACCATTGCATGGGTTGTATGACTAGATGGAAAGAAGTTGCCACTTTGGGTAAGAAAGGCTCCGCGTACATTATGGTTAATAGCGTGAGATGATGAACTGTAAGAGAGTAGTCCACTGCTTGGAAGTTGTGTGCTAGTTGTCTTTACTCCAAAAAATTGAAGGTATGAATTCACAGAGCCTGAAGCTTCGTGATTAAGAATAAAGAATTCATTGAGATTATCTACTAAACGACGTGTTTCACGGCCTGTAGCCGTTGTCGTGTCTGTTGATGTTGAAGAGTAACTTGTACCAGAAGATGTGGGAAGGGAGAGTGTTAAGCTTTGATTATTAAAAGTGTGCGTTAGCTGATTGTTCGCGCTATCTTTGTTAACAGACACAGTTCCCTCACTGCTGCTCGAGCTTGTGCTTGTATACGCTCGCAGAGCGAAGTTACCCGTAAAATCGGCGCTTTGCCCCGATACGATTGTTTGTTGGTTTGTCTGATTATTGTTGTTTTCTACTGCATTTTGAACAATATTGTTTGTATCTACAGCTGAAGTTGTGTTTGTAAGAGTTGTTACCACCGTTGTTGTAGTGTCTTCGCTGGTGTCATCCTCGCTTATCGCAGCACTCACTCCAGTAGCGTCGCTACTGGACGTTGCTTCTTGGAATTCATAAAAAACATCAGTATCATAGTCATCTTCGAGAGCTAATTCATCAGGTGTTGTTGTAAAGAGATCTTCTTCTGTTGTCGCATCGTATTCAGTTAAAATATGTTCTTGCTCTTGATCCGGAGCTTGTTTCGTATCAGATCCCTTTTTTTCCTTTTCCCGTTTATGTGCAGCTTTTACACGCTTTTTCTCTTCTTTTTGATAATTTTCAGCAGGAGAGGTGTGGAAAGTTTTTTTACTGATAAAACCTTTGTTATCGATATGAAAACCTTTTCCCGTGCTCCTTACTACTCTCATCGGAGGATTGTAGCCGCCTTTAAACACAGGCTGCATGGTAATGGCACTTCCTCCTTTTTTCATGAGCTCTAATTTCTTGGGGAAATTTGGTAGCTTTCCGTCGTATGTTACAATCTGTCCGCTCGTACCGCGGATTCCAACAGAGGCAAGTGCTGTGTGTATTTTGAAATTCTGAGGAGCAATCTTTCCGATTTTCCCCGACATAAAAGAGAGCATGCCGTTGTTTATCGAGCCTTCGTATTGCACTTCTCCTTGAGGATTGAATTTATAGTTCTCTATAGAAAAGTCGCTACTACCAGCAAGGCTTATTTTTGAGTGATCAATGAAATCGAGTTGAACAAAACCGCCAAGGCCTGTCT
>JBDQID010000245.1:0-3738 GCA_040264515.1 Chlamydiales bacterium | reverse complement strand
TTACAGAAGCTGAGTCAAACACAGCCTCAGCTTGCACATATGATTGCTCAAGCAGATACAAGTCTTCTTTCGTTTTGCCAGACAAAAGCTGATGAAGTTAATCTAGCTCGGACTCAAGGTGATAAAACACTCTATTACCACTCTAATTACAACGCACAAAAAGAGGCTCGTAATTGGTTTTCTTCTTTAAGTGTCGAGAAAACGGAGGTCCTTTATGTTTACGGCCTTGGGCTTGGTTACTATTACGATGCTGCTAAAGAGTGGTTAGAGAGTGATAGCTCTCGCTTTCTGATTTTTTTAGAAGATGACATAGCGGTAATGCATAAATTTATGGAAACGGACAGAGCCTCTGAGATGTTAGATGATAAACAGGTACAGTTGCACTGGTTTGAGAATCTGAATGAGGCGGAGTCGATGTTTCAGTGGCTTACCTGGTTTTTTGTCCTTGTATCTATCGAGATTTCAGTTTCAAAGTTTTATGACAAGCATCGTAGAGAAGAGTTTTTTGAACTTCGTAATAAACTCACGCACGACTCCTTAAGAAAAAACAACCTTTCAGCTGAATTTATGCGTTTTGGAGGGAGCTTTTATAATAATTTTTACCGAAACATGTTGCGTATTTCTAGCTCGTCTCATGGAACAAAGCTTTTTGGAAAGTACCGACAAATGCCCGCGATCATTTGTGGTGCAGGCCCCTCTCTAAATAAAAATATAGAGCAGATTAAATCTGTCCAAGATAGAGCTCTGATTTTAGCTGGTAGTTCATCATTGAATGTCCTTAACGCTCACGATATCACTTCGCATTTCGCAGCGGGTATTGATCCGAATCCTCCTCAGTATGATCGGATTATGCTTAATACTTCTTACGAAGTTCCCTGTTTTTATCGCTCACGTATGTTTTATAAAGCGTTTGAAGCATTACATGGACCTCGCCTCTTTTTAAATGGAACTGGAGGCTACTTTATTACAGAGTGGTTTGAAGAGCAGCTAGGAATCGAAGACACTATTTTGGATGAAGGGCACACTGTCATGAACCTGCTTACGGAGGTTGCTGCAAACTTGGGTTGCAATCCGATTATTTATGTAGGGATGGATTTAGCCTATACAAATATGCAGCAGTATGCAAAAGGGGTTCGGCATGATGCAACTGTATCAGAGCAGTTGATTCTCTCTTGTAATGGCTATGACTCCTCTGCTTTTTTAAGAAACGATATTTTTGGTGAGCCCGTATATACTCTTTGGAAATGGATTAATGAGTCGGATTGGATTAGTAACTATGCAAAAATACAGCCTAGTATCAAATTTATTAATGCGACCGAAGGTGGGATAGGCTTTAGAGATATCGAAAATAAAAGCTTTAAGGATGTCTCTAATACTCTTTTAAAGAAGCGGTATGATTTACAAATGCGTGTACATGCGGATGTTCAAAATGCTGCAATGCCGCAGGTTACATCAGAGAAAGTGTTAGCTCTTTTCGCTGAGTTAGAAGAAAGTTTAGAGCAGTGCTTAGAGCATTCTGATGGTCTTTTAAGTGAGATCGAAGTTGTGCGAAAAAGAATTAAAGATCAAAAGTCTGTTCCTGAAAATTTACAGACAGGGGAAGCTGCTCTTCATGAGGTTGATTTAACAGACGAGTTGGCATATGACTATATTTTAAGTACGCTAGCCACGGCTTGTACAAAAATTATGGAGCGGCAATATTATCAAGCGCGCTTTGATAAGAGCTTGCGTTCTACTCTAGAGCGTAATTTAAGAAAGTTGGATGTCAATAAAAAGAAGGTTGAATTTCTTAAAGAAGCAACCGTTGTTAATTTAGATATCATGAACGATTGTATTAGAAAGTATCGTCAATTAGAAAAATTAAAGGTGAACGTATGAGCCAGGAAATTTATACATTTGAAAATGATCAAATTCAGGTTGTAGACTCTGATTTAGGAATTGATCTAAAAGAGAAATTTGTGGCTGTTCGTATTCCAGAAGAGCTCAAAGAAGGTGTGACTTTAGAAGATGGTTGCCAGCTTCGAGTTGTACAAGATGAAGAAGGTGTTGTTGAGGAGGCGTATATTGAAAAAGGAGAGCGTTTCCACGGTCAGTACCGCCTGTTTTATCCATCGGGATCTGTAAAGGGAGAGAGCTTCTATCAAGAAGGCGAGCTGCATGGACCTTCTGAGTTTTACGGAGAAAACGGAGAGGTTTTAGCGCAAACGTGGTACTTACATGGCAAACAGCAAGGAAAGGTGCATCAGTATTATCTGTCCGGTAAAGTATACAGTGTACAGAAATATATCGATGGGAATTTAGACGGTGTACAAGAGTACTTTTATGAGGATGGAACTCTGAAGACGAAAATGCCTTATTCCGCAGGACAGCTACACGGCTTAGTACAGCTCTTTTTTGCTAATGGACAGAATAAACGGGAGATCAATTTTGATCGCGGTAAGAAAAAAGGTATTGAAAAACAGTGGTTTGAAAGCGGTCAGATGATGATCGAAGCTGAATATAACGGAGAGACCTGTGTGGGGTGCCACCGTAGATGGCATGCCAATGGGATTTTAGCAGAAGAAATCAGTTACCATACTCCACCAACAAAATGTGATACACGCCAATGGAATATCGATGGTGTTCTTCTGCGCGAAGGAGTGTATGATGGTGATGTTTATAAGCATAAACTCTGGGACGAAAGCGGAACACTTTTAGAAGAAAGAGAAGCTTTTTGGAACGGCTCTAAGTTAGAGTGGAAATAATTTAATCGCTCGGTTTTTACTCTTTTCTCTACAGCAAAGGATAAAGTAAGTTCGTAGGACGAGAGATTAAAATCTCGAATGATCATAGGGAGCCGGTGCTTAGCTATACAGCGTTTAATTTATAACTCTACCCTCACGTAGCTATTCAATGCTTATAGCGCGGGTGCTTCGCATTCGCATTAACCAGGATCAAATTAAGAGTCGAACTGATGTTAATGTTAGCACGCTCTACACATGCCACTAAAGATCAGAGATCTATGTTAGGTTGATGGATATGCACAGCGCCCGCGCTATAACCATTGAATGTTGCGTAAGGGTAGGGTTATAAATGAAACGTTGAATAAGGATAAACGGTTCAAAGTCGATTTTTGATTAATTTGAAATAACTTATGCGATAGAGTAGTAGAGTATAGCCCTTCTTTTTTTTAAAAAGAGCGGAACTCTTTGGACAGGTCGTGTCCAGAGTCTTCATACTCCTGCAGAGCGCCTTCGATGCATTCTAGATTGATTTCTACAACGAGTTTCATGAAATTACGATTACGCCTTTCAAGGGCTATGAAATCTTTGGTAGAAGCGTTACCTTTCTTTAATCTTTGAAGATCCCTTGCTAAGGTAAGAGCGAAAAATTTTTGCAGTGGCTGTATGACGTAGTTGAAAGCGTCTTCTTGTTCTAGTACTTCTAGTAGATTTGGACTTCCCTTTTCTAAAGCAGATGAGCAGCTCTCAAAGCTGTCGTAGAGTTTACCTAGTTGTATAAGAAGTTTTTCTTGCTTTGGTAGCTTACAGTGCGCAACAGCGCTCCAAAGTAAAGAAGATAAGTCATAAGAGCGTAAGAGCACCTTCTTAGCCGTACTGCTCAAAGAAAGATGAGTAGCACCTTTAATTGGAAGGGCATTCGAAGAGCAATGAATAAGTGAGAGCTCGGGATGCTCTTTTGCAAAATTTTCAATCCACTCTTTTTCAATCATCCAGTTCCACGTGGTTGTAACACGTT
>JBDQID010000244.1:0-3743 GCA_040264515.1 Chlamydiales bacterium | reverse complement strand
CACTAACAACGTGCGTTAAGATGCCTATTCGGTCGAACGCAATGTGCGTATCTAGGAGCCCGTTATGGAAACCTTTACGACTCTTCCAGAGATGATTCGGTATGTAATGAACACCTACCGTAACTCTGCTGCTTTTAATTATCGCGACGGAAATGAGTGGCGCAGTATTTCTACTGAACTCTTTCTTGAAAAAGTACGGCGCTTAAGCTTAGGCCTAAAACGTATGGGACTAAAAAAGGGAGAGTGCGTCGGTATTCTTGCCAAGCCATCTCCTTACTGGCTTATCATCGATTTAGCTACAATGATTGCAGGTGGAGTCTCCGTTCCCCTCTTTCCATACGTCTCCCAAGAAAACTTTTTCTATCAAGTTGCCGACTGTAATATGCAACTTCTCTTTGTTGTCTCTCAAGAACTATGGGACACTTACAACCACCAAAGCGACTCTTTTCGTAAAATCATTACTCTCGACGTCAATATCGAAAAAACTCACGGTGTCATGGATATGAGAGAGGTGATGTTACTCGGTGATAAAGAGTCTGAGAGCGATCCCTCTCTTTACATCAAGCTCGGCGATCAAATCCAAGAAAATGACCTGGCCACAATTATATACACAAGCGGTAGTACAGGACAGCCCAAAGGCGTCGAACTTACCCACCGTAATATCATCTCACAGACCCATGCGGGCCATGTACGCCTCAATCTTAACCCTCGCGATGACCGTGTCATCAGCATGCTGCCTCTAGCTCATATCTTCGAGCGAACATTGATGTATTACTACATCAGCAGTGGGGTTAGCGTTTATTTTGTCGACGAGATAAAAAACCTCGTCCAACTCTGTCAGGAGGTTAAACCAACCATTACTGCGGTTGTTCCAAGGATATTGGAAAAGGTTTACTCTAGAATGGAAAACGCAGTTGAAAAAGCACCTTACCTAAAAAAAAAAATCGCACGCTGGGCGTTTAGCTTAGCGTCAAACTCTACTAGAACACCCCTGTGCTCTTTACAAAGCATTGTAGCAAAAAGACTTGTGTTCAACAAACTTAAAAACACTCTCGGTGGAAAATTCCGCGTTATTATATCCGGCGGCGCCTCTCTTCCAGAGGATCTTTGTCGCTTTTTTTTAAATGTAGGCATTCCCGTCTTCCAAGGATACGGCCTTACCGAAACATCTCCTGTACTTGCTACAAATTTCCCTGGATACAATAAACCCGGAACCGTCGGTCCTATCTTTCCAGGAGTTGAAATTTCTTTTGGTACCGGTGGAGAAATCCTTGCGCGTGGCCCCAATGTAATGCGGGGCTATCACAACAGACCCAAGCGCACAGCACAATCCATCGATAGCGAAGGCTGGTTTCACACAGGCGATGTCGGTAGCTTAGACAAAGACGGTTTTCTAAAAGTCACGGGAAGAGTCAAAGAGATCTTCAAAACCTCCAATGGAAAAATGGTCTCCCCCATCCCCATCGAACAAGCCCTTAGTAAATCTCATATCATTGACATGGCTATGGTAATTGCAGAAGGCAGGAAATTTGTAACAACCCTTCTCTTCCCCGATCTCGATATTCTTGCGACCTATAAATCTCAACACAACGCCTCCCATTTTACTGACGAGGAGTTCTTGGATAGTGAAACTGTACGAGAGGAGATTGCAGAGCTCTTAAAAACCGTTAATCACAATCTCAATCGCTGGGAAAAAGTACGTAAATACTGCTTTATAAGTAGAGCGCTTTCCGTTGAAAAAGGCGAGCTTACCCCCACCCTAAAAATCAGAAGAAAAGCTGTAGAAGAAAAATACAGCTCTCTTATTGAATCGATGTATCAAGAGGCGTCAAATGAACACTTCGCGGAGAAATAACATGAAAGAACGAATAGCAATCATTAATGGAATAAGAACACCTTTTTGTAAAGCGGGCGGAGTTCTTAAAGGTTCTGATGCCGATGATCTCGGAGCGTATGTTGTCCAAGAACTTATGATACGTACAGCCTTTCCTGCCAAAGACCTTGATGAATTCATTTGTGGAAACGTTGCTCAACCCGTACATGCAGCAAATGTTGCTCGCGTGATTGCACTAAAGGCGAATCTCTCAAAGCACCTTCCCGCCTATACAGTACAACGCAATTGTGCCTCTGGAATGGAAGCTATTTCCACAGCTGTTAATAAAATCCTCTGCGATCAAGCAGATGTCATCCTTGTGGGTGCCACAGAATCTATGAGCAATATCCCGCTTGTCTTTAATCAAAAAATGACAGGCCTCTTCACACGTCTTGCACGAGCTAAAACATTGGGACAAAAACTAAAAGTAGCTCTCTCTTTTCGCCCTTCCTTTCTAAAGCCTATCATCGGACTCGAAATGGGACTTACCGATCCTGTAAGTGGAATGATTATGGGCTCCACCGCAGAAGTGCTTGCAAGAGAGTTCCAAATTTCTAGAAAAGAGCAAGACGCTTTTGCACTAGAGAGCCATCAAAAAGCCACCAGAGCTAAAAATGAGGGCCGTCTTGCCGAAGAGATCACTCCCATTCCCTTACCTCCAAAATTCAATCACATGCAATCCGATGACGATGGACCAAGAGAAGAGCAAACCATCGAAGCCCTTGCTAAGCTAAGACCGTATTTTGATAGACTAGCAGGCACTGTAACGGTGGGTAACTCTTGCCAAATAACCGATGGTGCAGCAGCTCTTCTTCTGATGAAAGAGAGCAAAGCCAAAACGCTTGGTCTAAAGCCAATGGGATATATTCGTGAATACGCCTATGCAGGTCTCGACTGCAACCGTATGGGATTAGGGCCCGTATTTGCGACATCGAAGCTTCTTGAAAGAAGCGATCTTACAATGAAAGATTTCGAACTCATCGAGCTTAACGAAGCATTTGCTGTTCAAGTTATTGCCAATGAAAGAGCTTTTGAATCCGATAGTTTTGCCAAACGTGAGCTGAATCGAGAGAGCGCTTTAGGGGCTATCGATCGCGACCTCCTAAACGTCAACGGTGGCGCTATCGCTTTGGGACACCCCGTCGGTGCGACAGGCGCTCGTATCGTCATCACTCTCCTCAAAGAATTAACAAGAAGAAAACAAAACTTAGGCCTTGCCACTCTCTGCGTTGGTGGTGGTCAAGGTGCAGCGTTTGCTGTGGAGGTCAACTAATGGACAAAGCATTTCAACTCAACATTGACTCTGAAGATATCGCACGTCTTGTCTTTGATCTTCCCAATGAAAAAGTTAATAAACTCAACCTCGCCGTTATGGAAGAGTTCTCATCTATTATCGATGAACTTGCAACCAATCGCAGCGTCAAAGCTCTTGTACTAACAAGTGCTAAGAAGAACGTTTTCATTGCCGGTGCTGACATCAAAGAAATCGAAAAAATTTCCGATCCAGAGAGTGCTTTAAAGCTCATTGACGAAGGGCATCATATTCTCAATAAGCTAGAAAATCTTCCCTTTCCCTCCATTGCTGTTATCGATGGAACGTGCTTAGGCGGTGGCTTAGAGCTCGCCCTTGCATGCACTTACCGCATCGTTACAGATCAAGCGAGAACATCTCTTGGCCTTCCAGAAGTCTCACTCGGAGTCATCCCAGGCTGGGGTGGCACTCAAAGACTCCCCAAGCTCGTAGGACTCACAAACGGCCTACCCCTGATCCTTTCAGGAAAACCGATCAACGGAAAAAAAGCGTATAAAATCAAGCTTGCTGACGGTATTTGTGCCTCAGAATTCCTTACCGATTACATCGAAGAGTTCT
>JBDQID010000243.1:0-3746 GCA_040264515.1 Chlamydiales bacterium | reverse complement strand
GTTGATATTGTTGTTGCTGTGGAAGTTGATGTACTCGTAGCTGTTGAAGTTGCCGAAGAGGTCGAGGTAGACGTCTCTGTCGTAGACACGGTGGTGGTATCTTCCGAGGTACCAGTACTCGTTTCTGTACTGGTGGCCGTAGACGACGACGTTGATGTCTCGGTGGTAGTCCCCGTCGATGTCGAGGTACTTGTCTCTGTAGTGGAAGCTGTTGACGAGGATGTTGAAGTACCCGTGGTGGTCCCCGTCGACGTCGAGGTACTCGACGCGGTCGTTGTGTGGGTGGACGTCGACGTGGAAGTTTCTGTTGAGGTTGCTGTGCTTGTCGATGAAGTACAGAGTTTTGGAAGAACACCTGAGCTTTTTGCCTTTCATCATTTCGGTTTAGAAGAGTTTGTCGATGTTGTAACCTTTGGCAAGTTATCACAAGTGTGCGGAACGCTTTTTCGCAAAGAACTTAAACCTAAGCCTGGGCTTTTAAGTCAGACGTTTATTGCGAGTACGGCAGCTTTGCATGCGAGTAGGGTGATGCTGGAGAGTTTATTGAGCGGTGGCTATTTTGGAGGCAGCGCTAAGATTGCAACGCTTCATGAAACGGTTACTTTGAGACTGCAAGCTCTTGCCGAAAAATATGTAGGCTTTATCGAAGGTCCTTTTGGTATTGGAACTATGGTTGCTTTTACGGCTTTTGGTGGAGAGAGTAAGAAGACATTAGAGTTTGTTCATGCACTTTATAAAAAAGGGGTTATTTCATTTGTTGCGGGTTCCGCACCTATGCGTGTGCGCTTTTTGCTTCCTGTTGGAGCCTTAGATAGCTCACATATTGATGAGATGATGGAGATATTGGAGGCAACACTTGTCGAGAGCCTTCCTGAAAAAGCAGGAAAGAGTCACTAAGGAGGTAGCATGCAGTATATTCGTCCCATTCAAATGGAAGATATGGAGCGCCTTCTTTATTTCGCAGAGACCTCGCTTTCGGGGTTTACGACTCTGCCTAATGACAGAGAACTTTTAGAAGATAAGGTAATAGCGTCTTTAGAAGCGTTTAAGTCAGCGGAGCCGTCGCAGGATGGAGATCGTTACCTCTTTGCCCTTTACGATAGTGGTAGCGATCAGATTATTGGTATTAGTGGGATCATATCGAAGGTGAGTTTAGAGCCGTTTTACGCGTATCGCATCGAAGAGCAGTGGAATCGCTGTATAACTCTCGGTATTGAAAAACATCTTACGATTCTCTTTCCCACAATTACAAAAGAGCGTGCATCAGAAATATGCACCCTCTTTTTAGATCAAAATTATCGCAGGGGAGCTCTCGGTCGTCTTCTCTCCTTTTCGCGTTTTGTCTTTATGGCGTCGCAGCCAAAGCTTTTTAAAGATAAAACCATTGCAGAGCTCCGGGGTGTCTTTGATGAGAACGATCATTCTCCTTTTTGGGAAGCCGTTGGCAAGCATTTCTATAATCTCGATTTTGAAACAGCAGATATGCTCTCAGCAGAGGACAAACAGTTCATTCAAGATCTTCTCCCCAGACAGCCTATTTACGCCGATGTTCTTCCCAAGGATGCTCAGAAGGCTATAGGCGCAGTGCATCAGCAAGGCATTGGAGCTATGAAGCTTCTGGAGAAGGAAGGGTTCAGGTACGCTAAGGAAGTTGACATATTTGACGGAGGCCCAAAGGTCTACGCCCAGACAGAAAAAATTCGTACTATTAAAAATAGTCAAACGGCTATTGTGGACGCAATTAGTGAGATTCCGGAAACAGAGGAGAGGACGATTCTCTCTAACGGAGAGATGGATTTTCGAGCTTGTTATGGTGCTATGGAACTTTCCGAGTCTGGTGGCATCATAATCAGACCAGATGTTGCAGAAATTTTAAAAGTCGATGTTGGCACTGTTGTTCGTTACGTTTCTACTTAGGAGTAAAATATGACGCATTATGTTAATAGTCAATGGGTTAAGGGGTCGGGGCTTCCCTTCTCTTCTCTCAACCCTGCCGATAACAGCTCTATCTGGACAGGAACACACGGAGAGCTAGAAGAGGTAGATGTTGCTGTAAAAGTTGCAGCTGAGGCGACAGAGAATTGGAGTGCGACATCTTTTGATCAGAGAGTCGAGCATTTAAAAGCGTTTGAAGCGGAGCTTATTCAAGAAAAAGAGTCTCTTGCAGAAACAATATCACAGGAAACCGGTAAGCCTTTTTGGGAGGCGCTAACTGAGGTCGGAGCGATGATTGGCAAGATAGATGTCTCTATCGACGCTTATAAAAAACGCTGCCCGGATGTTCAAAGAGAGCAAGGTCCTTTTCAGTCAAAGACATCTCATAAACCTCACGGTGTTGTTGCGATCTTTGGCCCGTATAATTTCCCAGGCCATCTCCCTAACGGTCACATTGTCCCAGCACTGCTCGCAGGAAATAGCATTGTATTTAAACCAAGTGAGCTCACACCGCTGACAGCGGAGAGAACCATGAAAATCTGGCACAAAGCAGCTCTTCCTCACGGTGTTCTAAACATGGTTCAAGGTGGTGCTGAAACAGGGCAGTTTTTAGCGAAACACGAAGGCATACATGGTGTCTTTTTTACAGGTAGCTCGCATACAGGTCGCTACCTTTCGGAATTGATGGGAAAACATCCGGAAAAGATATTAGCACTTGAGATGGGAGGAAATAACCCTCTTGTCGTTTGGAACACATCGGACTTAGAAGCTACTGCGTATTTGATTATTCAATCGGCATTTCTAACAGCAGGTCAGCGTTGCACTTGCGCAAGACGACTGATTTTGCAAAATGGAAAGCAGGCTGACGATCTTTTGGAAGTTCTTATGAAAATGATGCAAAGCATTAAAGTGGGGGCGTATACGGATCGTCCAGAGCCATTTATGGGACCTGTTTGCTCTAGCTTGGCAGCAGATAAGCTCGTGGCAAAACAGGCGGCGTACGCGCGTAGCGGTGGAGAGATGCTTGTGGAGATGCGACGCTTAAAAAGTGGGACAGGTTTGCTCTCTCCTGGGTTAATGGATGTTTCCGATATGAAGGATAGACCGGATGAGGAGATTTTTGGACCCTTTTTGCAAGTTGTTAAGGTTGCGGATTTTAATTCATCTTTAAGAGAGGCTAATCATACTGCATTTGGTCTTTCAGCAGGGATCCTAACGGATAGTCCTCAACTCTATGCGCAGTTTTACAGACAGGTACACGCAGGCATCATCAATTGGAACACACAGCTTACAGGAGCTAGCAGCTTTGCGCCTTTTGGCGGGGTTGGTATCAGCGGCAACCATCGCTCAAGCGCGTATTATGCAGCAGATTACTGCGCATATCCCGTAGCTTCAATGGAATCAACAACGATATCTCTCCCACAAAAACTCGCCCCAGGAATCACTCCATGGAAGGAATCACTCAAGAACTAAACTTCGACGGCATTGTTGGCCCTACACATAATTACGCAGGTTTATCTTTTGGAAATGTAGCCTCTGTTACACACGGTAACCAAGCAGCCTCCCCTAAGCAGGCAGCGCTGCAGGGACTCGATAAGATGCTCGAGCTTACAAAGCTCGGGATGCCTCAAGCTGTACTACCTCCGCACGAACGCCCCTTTTTACCCGCTTTACACGATTTGGGATTTACAGGTTCTGATGCAGATGTTTTGAATCAAGCGTACAAGAGAGCCCCACATCTTCTTGCTGCTTGTAGCTCAGCGTCTGCTATGTGGACAGCAAATGCTGCAACGGTATCACCCTCTATTGAT
>JBDQID010000242.1:0-3754 GCA_040264515.1 Chlamydiales bacterium | reverse complement strand
TCCCGTCCCAGCACTAAAATACTGAGTTAAAGATAGGTGCGATCACTGCCGTGGTTTGAAAACTATTTCTATAAAACGCTAGACAGGGCAGTATCTTGTTGGCTTGCTTGCATAAAACAACTCTCGTTTTTTTAGTACTCTATTCATTTTTGTTTAGGTGAGAAAAATAATTAATTGCTGTATAATAAACCGTAAGGTGCTTTGTAATTGGATCAATTAAGGATTGATAAATGTCTTTAGGAGCGGGATTAAGTGAACAGTACTCATCTGTTCAGAAATTTTATACAGATTTTGCAGACAAAGGCAGCGGTCTGATTGTCGATGATGTTGAAATAGAAGAGAGTGAGTTTTCTCGTGAAACAACTAAGACGTCTAAGGCGGAATGCGGCTTTTTATCTGGAAGATATGCTTATAAAATTCGAGTTAAAGAAGAAGGGAGCACAGAGACTAAGTGTATTACAGTTCGAGGGCGGATTAATTGGAAGGGAGAGAGCGACGATATAGACGGTTTTAAAAAAGCCTTTGCAGCTTTGACAATTGAGGATAGAGAGCAAATTCTCAGCTTGAATCTCTCAGAAGAGAGTTCTGCTGCATATTTTCAAACAAAAACGTTCTCTTACGTAGACAATAAAAAAAGAAAACAAGGGTATGTGTGTGAGGCTGAGGGTCGGAAAAAAAGACACAGAGTCGATTTCCAAAACAGTGAAAATAAACAAACAGTTGATTCGGTAGGTCATAAAACTTGCTCAACAGTGAATAACAGCGTAAGAACCTTTTTCCGCAAAGCTGGTAAAACAGACTGCTCACTGCAAGTCTCACCGCTAGAAACTCCTTCTAAAGCGATGCGATATGGGGATATCGACTCTTTTCGAAGAGAGAAGCTACTTGAGCTAGCAGCATCTGCTCAAAGGCCAAAACTCTCAGGACAAAAAGCGCAAGATAGCCTTAAAACTGCGGGATTCGAAACCGTTGAAGCGGAAGAAAAAGCTGCTGTTAAGAGAAGAAAAAAAAAGAAAAAAGTACTCACATACAAAGATGAACTTGCAGGGCAAATGTTTGCAACAGTTGATGATAAGGTAGCTGTTAAGGATATGCCCGTTCAAGACTCAAATATTATGGGGCAAATTCGCGGTAAGCAGTTCAAAACAGCAGTTGTGGATATAGAAGGGGTCGCAACAGGTATCAAAGAGCTAAACGCTCTGTATCCCATTCGCGAAAATGTGATGAAAGGTGTTGTAGATGGTAAAGTAATTGAAGTGCCAGATTGGACTCCCACACCCTTTAGAGTAGGAAGCGATGTAACAATTAAGGGTAGCAGCGGCACCTTTAAAACCTTAGATGGCAACACGGTTGTTATTGATAAAAATCTCGTTATTGCGGGTCAAGAAATTCCAGCAGGAACGTACTCTTTCACCTCTTCTGGAAATGATAAAGTTTTAAATAATATTTCCTTTGGAGGGCAAAACTATCATGTAACAGGTGAGGCTGGATCTTATGCTGGGAGTTCTATAATTCATGGGGGACAGAGCTATGAGCATGACGGCTACCATGTAAAGATGTTGGGAAGTAAGATTACAGCTGGGGGTTCAACGTATACCGTGGAGATGCGTGATGGTCAATATTACGCCGTTGATAGAACAATGGTATGGGATGAAGGAAAGAGTCACCTTATCGATTTTACTCGCAATCCAGCAACAGGTGATATAAAAGGATACACAGTTGATATTGATGGAACAAAAGTTGATATAACACCGGAGAAGTTTGCAATCGTCTCAGCAGATGAGCAAGAAGCGTTTGCTGCAGCGACAAACTGGGCGACTATTTCTACACAATTTTCGATTCTTGGGGGAACTGCGTCTATTGGAGAGCTTCTTCGTGAAGAAATCAAACCGATAAAAAAAGAGAAAAAGCGACGCAGGCTTGATCGTCAACAAAATTTGGTGATGCGAAAGCTAAAAGTGATGAACCAGATGTTGGCGTTTGGATCGCCGGGGGAATCCTTAGGCAAAGGAATTAGAGAAATTAACGCGTTAATAACTTCTCAAGCCCAAGCTGTAGAGCGCTCTAAAGAGATTTTAGATCTTGCAGCAAAAAGACTCTATAATAGCGATTATAAAGGATACGATGCTGCAAATGAAGCGTATGAAGGGGCGCAGAAGTACTGCTCTTCATGTAGTGAAGAGATTGAAGATAGTCAAGAGCTTTTAAAACGACTTGAATTCTTTCAGACGGTACCAGCAGACGATTTAGAAAGGGTTGTGAGAACAGAGTTTGAAGACATCGCCCGTACGCTACAAACACTCAGGGACAACAGGACAAGTAGCCTTCTACAAGCGGAAAGAAAACTGTTATCTATCGGTGATGACATCCTTAGTATCACAAAAAAAATGAAAAAGCATAAAGATAAAGTCCTAAGGTTAAAAAAATCCGGAGAGCACATTAGTGAGTCGCATATGTCGCATATAAATAAAAGACAGTACGAGCTCATTGGTCAATTCCAAAAATCTGTACAACGCAGAGAAGCTTTGTTAGATAAAGTGAGTATGCAAAAGAAAAATCTGCATTTTATTCGACGAGCAGAAGAGTTGACGGATGAGGCTGCCTTTGCGGAGGGAGGCGGTATTGTAGAGGGGATGCTTGAACAAAAGCTAGAGCAACTTATCGATGATAATCAACGTCTTGTCCTTGAAAGGCAAGGGGCTGATCCTGCTAAACTAAAAAGCTCTTCAGTAGGAGAAACCGTTCAAGCTGAACTTAAAAGGGGAGAAGAGACGGAAGTTAAGAGTGCTCGATCTCAGTTGGCAACGCGCACTAAAAAAAACCTCTTCAATGGCGTAAAAGCTGTGGGGAAACTATTTTTAGGCGTCGCTGTTTTAAGCACGGGTGCGGTAGTAGGCGCCTTAAAGTATCTTCCAACAGGTATAGCGTATACTTGCTATAGGCAGAAATCTTTTACACGTGGCGTTAAAGAATATGGTAGGAACCTTTGGAACCTGGGGGCAGCTCTTAAAGGAGGTGTTGTGGTTGGAGGCAAAATGATGCTAGATAATATTCGCTTGGGTTTTAAGACGCTTGTCGAAACTTCTACAGCGTTGCTGCAATCTTTTTACCTTCTGCTGCACCAACCGCTTTATCCCTTGCGGGAGTTCGGTTATCGATAGGTACTTCCCCGACTGGTTCCGCGTTCGAGCCATATAAAACGTGCCTATCTCCCGACAAGCCCCTGACACACCCCTGACAGCAGGGTGCTTCGTGTGCTATGTGTACACACGTCTCCTATCGTGACGCCATGACCCGCCATAGGATACCCTACTGTGAACTTAGACGCGTGACGCTAAAGACGGCGGCTAAGTATATAACCCTCCAACCACGACCGGCACACGAAAGAGCAGCTCTGCAACGCTTGCTAGTCTCTCTGGATCGTGTGCTCGGGTCGAACAGCGGTTGCTCGTACAAGTACAACGACATGGCCAAGCTGTGGCACGACACGCGCGACGCCGCTGCGAGCAGGTCAAGGCTGGTAGAGGTAGTCTCCTACCGTACTCGTACAATTCAACGCCATACGAGGTGCCAACCCCGCATTGCGGGCACAGGCACCGCAGCGACCGCTCATGCACCGTTCAAGGAGCCTCCACCAGGAGCGAGGCTTTCGCGTGCGGCACGCCTTCCCGCTCGATGCCGCCTCCTCGCGTGTGTGGCCGTCCCCTGCGGCACCGCGCCGGCCGTCCCACCGGCGCCGGCAGGCAGGCGTCTG
>JBDQID010000241.1:0-3761 GCA_040264515.1 Chlamydiales bacterium | reverse complement strand
GTCAAAGATGAATTACCGTATCGTTAACGATTTAGATGTAAATAGCGAAGAGGGAGCAAAACTTGCTCTGTGGGGACGCAAAGAGATCGAACTTGCCGAAAAAGAAATGCCTGGACTTATGGCTCTACGGGAAGAATTTGGCGCATCAAAGCCGCTAAAAGGTGCACGTATTGCCGGCTGCTTGCATATGACAATTCAAACAGCAGTACTAATAGAAACACTTCTAGAGCTCGGTGCAGACGTTCGTTGGGCATCTTGTAATATATTTTCAACTCAAGATCATGCAGCAGCAGCAATGGCAAAAGCTGGAGTTCCCGTATTCGCTTGGAAGGGGATGTCAGAAGAAGAGTACTGGTGGTGTGTTGAGCAAACTGTGCTCTTTGCTGATAAACCCCTGAATATGATTCTTGATGATGGAGGGGACCTCACAGCGCATGTTCATGAAAAACATCCAAACTTTTTAGCTGGAGTTAAAGGGATTACAGAAGAGACCACAACTGGTGTACATCAATTAGAAAAAATGGTCCGAGAAAAAATCCTTGGTGCACCGGCCATCAATGTAAACGATTCCGTGACAAAGTCAAAATTTGATAACCTCTACGGATGCCGTGAATCTTTAGCTGATGGAATCAAACGCGCAACGGATATCATGATCGCTGGAAAAGTTGTCGTTGTTGCAGGTTACGGTGATGTTGGTAAAGGGTGCGCAGCTGCAATGAGCCGCTTCGGAGCTCGCGTTCTTGTTACAGAAATTGATCCAATTTGTGCGTATCAAGCGTCTATGGATGGCTTTGCTGTCGTTAAGATGGAAGATGCTGTATCAGAGGCGGATATCGTGGTTACTGCAACAGGGTGTAAAGATGTAATTCGAGCAGAGCATCTAGAAGCGATGAAGGACGGTGTGGTTGTCTGTAATATTGGTCATTTCGATTGCGAAATTGATGTTGAATGGCTAGAGAAAAATGCAAACATTAGCGAAGATAACATTAAGCCTCAGGTTGATCGATTCCGATGGAATAATAAGGATAAATCACTTATCTTATTAGCTCGCGGAAGACTTGTTAATTTGGGCTGTGCAACCGGACATCCATCCTTTGTCATGTCGAACTCATTTACAAATCAAGTCTTAGCCCAAATTGAACTGTGGCAACATCCAGAGAGCTACGAAATGGAAGTTTATCGCCTTCCAAAGCTCTTAGATGAAAAAGTTGCACGCCTCCATTTGGATAAGCTCGGAGTCTCTTTAACAGAACTTACAGCAGAGCAGGCAAGCTACTTAGACTTACCGCAAGAGGGCCCTTATAAGCCGGAACATTACCGTTATTAGAGGTTAATTCATGCAGCAAAAACTCGATCACGACACTTCTATCCTTATCGCAGGAGCTAGGGGGATGGTTGGCTCGGCACTCATTAGATCTCTTAAGTCAAAAGGTTTAAGTCGTCTTTTAACGCCTTCGCGTTCAGAGGTTGATTTTAGAGATCAACAGCAAGTCAGAGCGTATCTTGGGCAGCACCGCCCAGATCTTATCATTATTGCCGCTGCAAAAGTGGGTGGAATTTTTGCAAACGCAACTTATCAGGCGGACTTTTTATATGAAAACTTGATGATAGCGAGCAATTTAATTCACGAGGCGCATTCAGTGAATACAGAGCGCCTTCTCTTTTTGGGGAGTACTTGTATCTATCCAAAGTTTGCACCTCAGCCGATTTCAGAGTCAGCCCTTCTATCCGGGCCACTTGAGCCCACGAATGAAGGGTATGCCATCGCTAAGATCGCAGGTGTCAAGCTTTGCGAATTTTATCGTAAACAGTACGGACGCTCTTATATTTCAGCGATGCCAACAAATTTGTATGGCCCAGGTGACAATTATCATCCAGAGAACTCTCATGTCTTACCGGCACTGCTGCGTCGCTTTCATGAAGCAAAACTCAATGGTGACTCTGTTGTTACAGTATGGGGGAGCGGAAGTCCTAGAAGAGAGTTCTTGCATGTTGATGATTTGGCTGAGGCATGCCTTTTTCTATTGGAATCGTACGATGAGCCAGAGCCAATTAATGTGGGCTCGGCAGAAGAGCTAACCATTGGAGAGCTCGCGTACTTGATAGCTGAAGTTGTTGAATACAGAGGCGAAATCTTCTTTGACTCTGATAAGCCAGACGGTACTCCACGCAAAAAAAGTGACTCATCAAAAATAAACAGACTCGGATGGTCACCGAGAATCTCCCTTAAAGAGGGGATTCAGGCGACATACAAAGAATTTGTAGATCTTTGTTGCAAAGACACTTTATCTTTGACCTAAAATATTTCGTAGAAGTGGATAGTCCAGGTAAAGAACAATATCTCCATGTTCCATTGGAGATGTTCTTCTCTTGCGATGAACGATATTATCGTCATTTATAATAAAGGTCTTTGATGGAGTCTCAATAACTATTTTATAATCAGCCCTGCCATAGGCAAGTCTAAATACAGCAACATTGATCTCCATTATTGAATTTAATTTTTCTGTGACTTCTTTTGATAGAGGTTGTTTGCTTTTATTTTGTATGGAGAGGATCAAATCGTAAAGCTCATCTTTATATATCTTTGCTTCACCGTTTGTTGTAACAGGTGGTGGAGTAGCTCTACACTTTGGCACTGGAGCAGGGGATACAGTTTTACTCTCACCTTGAGAGTGAAAGGAATTAGCGGTATCGTGCCTGTTTGGTATTGTATGTATTTGGTTTTGTGAGGCAAAACGAACTCTTTTCTCAGGTTGATCGAGTTCTTCGAACAGTTTTTCTGCAGTTTTTGATGACATAGCGCAAGCGCTAGCAGCAGCAGCAGCTTGGTAATTGTTTTTAATTGGATGGAGAATAGAGTAAGCCTTCTCAGTTACAGCCTTGCTAATTTTAACGATAATTTTTTGCTGTTCAGTAGTTGTTAGGTTTGATGTTTCAGAATTTTTTCTTAGGGAATTTATAACAGTTGCTTGGATCTCGATTTGAGACATCTTAGAAGTAATATTCGGTAAGATTGAATGAAGTGAGTTGATGATCCAGCTATGAGCTTGTTTAAGTTTGTGATCCTCTTTAGAAAACAGTCTTGTGGAGGTAACTGCTTTTTTACCGTCTTTTATAGCCTGAGCTCTACCGCACATGCCGAGTGTTTGTAGGTTGGGGGCGGATTTTAAATTAACAGACATTGAAAGCTCCTTTGGCTTAGTTTTAATATATTATAGAATATATATGTTCATGTTTCTTAAAAGATTTGTTTGTTTTGCGTTAAGTTGAATTTTAGTTTATTTATCTTGTTTTAATCTTTATTTTATTGTATTATTAATTCCAGTAAACATAATTTTTAATTAGTTTGGTACTATGGCCTCTTTTATTGTTAAATCCTCTTCTATTTTAGGCAGTCAGAGCTGTGAGTCAGCTCCATCTGCTTCGAAGCTATATGGAGATGAAAGGCTAAAGAGTATCGCTTCAAATCTTTTAGAAAAAAGAAAGCAAGAGCTCAGAGAGCGGGGCTATGGAGCGCATATTGAGACTATTTTTGGAAAAAAAGACGCTTTACTAACTCGTTTGAAATTTGAGATTGTGGATGTTAAAGGGACAGATAGTAAGTTAAAAGAGATGGTATCTAAGGTTGTTAAATCTTGGGAGCTTACCTTTTATTTTTCTTTGTTGGTGCAAAGAAAAAGCCCGATGTTTTTCCTGCAGCAACTTCTTGTATCGGAAGGAAGGCCTGCCGGCTTTTGTAAAAAAGTAACAGATAATTATAT
>JBDQID010000240.1:0-3761 GCA_040264515.1 Chlamydiales bacterium | reverse complement strand
GTCGTGTGGTGTTAATGTCGTCACGTTTTTTGCCATGACTTGGGATGCTACAATTGGGGATGGACCGGAGGCAAAAACTCTGTGAACGTATAATTCATCTTTTTCAGGATCTTTTTTTATAATGGATTTCTTTTTATCCCATTTTTTTGCTTCTTCTTCGTCACTTTTCGGACGGTGATCGAAGGTTTCTTCTGGAGAGACTCTTTCACGGCGTTCAACATTTCTCCAGTCGACTCCAATTTCGTAGTTTGGGAGGTAGCCTGCGTTATCGATTATGTGAAAAGTCATAAAGTTCCTTAAGGTGATTATGCGTTTACTTCGAAGATTTCTGTTTCAGAGAGTGCTCTTAAGATGTCGCTTCGAGTAATAATGCCAATGATTGTTTTGTTGTTTGTGATAGGGAGTGCTCCGATGCGTTCTTTTAAGAGGATTTTAGCGAGTAGGTGTATTTCTGTATTTTGATCGACTGTAAGAACGGGGTGGCTCATAACGTCTTGTACGGTTTTTGTTGTTACGGTATGGCCAAATCCTTCTAGGAGTAGATCTCTGTCAGATAAGATACCTACAATTTTTGATCCTTCTACAACAGGGAAGTGTCGGTATCTTTTGTTAATAAACTGTTGGTACGCTTCTTCTAAGCTGGTGGTAGGTGAGAGAGTTGCAACGGGAGAGCTCATGAGTTCTTTAGCGTGTAGGAAGAGAAGTTGTTTAGGGGAGTGGTTTTGTTGTTGGCTGTATTGTCTAAGAATTTTCTTCTGTTTTTGTGCTGCAGTTTCTGTTTGGGCGACTTTAGAACTTGGGTGTGTTTTTCTGATTTTTCCTATTAAGTTTTGGGCATATAGTTTTTCAGGTCTTAGGGGGTCCCATACGCTTACCATTTTTTCTCCATCAATGTATTATTAAAATTTTCTTCCATGATCGGCTTTTGAAGAATAGATGTAAAATATTTTAGAACTTTTTTTTTACCCTGAAGTGGGTATAATATTGCTTCTCATAATATTATTAGCAAGGTTTTATCGATGGCAATAGCTTACAATTCACTTCCTCAATTGACAAAAGATCTCTCTCTTCCAGAACACAAGATAGCAGCTGTTTTAAAGCTTTTTGAAGAGGGGAATACGATTCCTTTTATTGCACGTTACCGTAAGGAGGCAATTGGTAATTTGGATGAAGTTGCGGTAAGGAATATACAAGAGCGTTTTGATTACCTTAATGAGTTAGAGGACCGACGCCAAAGTATTCTTTCGTCGATTGAGTCTCAGGGTAAGCTAACCGAAGAGCTTAAGAAAAAAATTCTTGCAGCAAGCGTGAAGAGTGAGCTTGAAGATATTTATCTTCCTTATAAGCCGAAGAGAAGAACGAAGGCGATGATTGCTAAAGAGAAGGGGTTAGAGCCTTTGGCTCAATTGATTTTCGATCAGCCGGATTCGGGGTCGCCTTTTGAGGATGCAAAGGAGTATGTCAGCGAGGAAAAGGGTGTTAAGGATGTGGATGATGCTTTGCAAGGTGCGCGTCATATTGTAGCTGAAGTTGTAGCTGAAAATGCTGAGGTGCGTTCTTTTGTTAGGGATTGTATTTACAATGAAGGTGTGATTGTATCGAAGGTGCGTTTGGATTTTGAGGGTAAGCCGTCAAAATTTGAGCAGTATTACTCCTTTAGTGAACTGCTTAAAACGATTCCTTCGCATCGTTTTTTAGCGATACGTCGTGGTGAGAAAGAAAAAGTGTTGGGGATGTCTATTGAGGTTGAAGAAGAGCCTCTTGTCGAATTCATTAACGGTAAAACAGGTTACCGCAAATCGTCACCTTATGGAAATGAGCTTTTAGCATCGGTTAAAGATGCTTATAAGAGGCTTATTGCTCCTAGTTTAAAGGTAGATGTTACGGTTGATTTGAAAATGAAATCAGATACAGATGCTGTGGATATTTTTGCTAAGAACCTTAATGAAATATTGCTTGCAGCGCCTTTGGGAGGGAAAAAAGTGATCGGTATTGATCCTGGTCTTCGCAGTGGGTGTAAATGTGCTGTTGTGTCTGAGACGGGTATGTTTATCGAGACGCTAACGCTGTTTTTGACTCAGGGAGAGAGGCAAAAGGTTACTGCGAAAAAAGATCTTCTCTCACTTGTTAAAAAACACAGTCCGGAAGCTATAGCTATTGGCAATGGGACAGCGAGCCGGGAGACAGAAGCTTTTGTGAAGGAGACTCTTAAAGAGGCTGGGTATAGCGAGATTATTGTTGTGCAGGTGAGCGAGTCCGGAGCTAGTGTTTATAGTGCATCGGAGGTTGCAAGAGAAGAGTTTGCGGATCTTGATTTAACGATTCGGGGTGCGATTTCTATTGGTAGGCGCCTTCAGGATCCTTTAGCAGAGCTTGTGAAAGTTGAGCCAAAAGCGCTTGGTGTGGGACAGTATCAACATGATGTTTATCAGCCGTTATTGGATAAAAAGCTACATGATGTTGTTGAGAGTTGTGTGAACGGTGTGGGTGTTGATGCGAATACATCGAGTGCTTCTTTGCTTTCTTATGTGGCAGGGATTGGTCCTTCATTAGCAAAAAAGATTGTTTCTTACCGTGATGCTCACGGTTCTTTTTCGACAAGAAAAAGCCTTATGAAAGTATCTGGAATGGGAGAGCGCTCTTTTGAGCAGGCTGCAGGATTTTTGCGTATCCGCGATGGAGAGAATCCTCTTGATGCGTCAGCTGTGCATCCGGAACGGTATGATCTTGTAACGATGATGGCAAAAGATCAGGGGGTCACGGTTGATGCTCTTGTTGGAAAGAGTGCGAGTATCGCTAAGATTGACACAGTACGGTATTTATCTGATGAGGTGGGTAAGGAGACTTTAGATGACATTGTTGAAGAGCTTGCAAAGCCTGGGCGTGATCCGCGTTCTTCTTTTGAGATGCCGGCGTTTCGAGACGATGTCAATAGTATTAGTGATCTTATCAAAGGAATGGTCTTGGAAGGGATTGTAACAAACGTTACAGCTTTTGGAGCTTTTGTGGATGTTGGTGTGCATCAAGATGGGCTTGTGCATATTTCTCAGTTAGCGAACTCTTTCGTTAAAGATCCTCATGATGTTGTCAAAGCTGGAGATAAGTTGAAGGTGGAGGTGACGGATATTAATATACCGCTTAAGCGTATTGCTCTTTCTACTCGCATAGGTTCTTCTAAGGGTGTAGCACAAAAACAGCAGAAAAAGTCGCCGTCGCGCTCTCCTGCGCGTAAAGAAAAGAAGTTTTCATCTAATCCGTTTGCAGATCTCTAAACGAATGTGAACCCGTGGTCAGTAAATAAAAATCCAGAGGTAACTTCTTGAAGAAGGTAAGTGGTTATGGGGAAACGGCCTTTCAATGAGAGCGCGGGCGACGGAGCGCCCCATTCGCATCAACCTAACATAGATTTCTGATATTTAGTGCTATGTGCAGGTCGTACTACTATTAACGCCGTTCGACTCTTAATTCGATCCTGGTTAATGGCTTATGATAATCCTTTCTAGACCACGATAGTGGTCGTTTCTCTCTTTAGCCCAGCACTTTAGTTCTGGGAAAGGTGGAAACAAATCTATGCCACAGTAGTGGGAACTCTCCGGATCTCAAAGTTTAAAAAGAATATAGGTGGCGCAGGCGCGGCGGCGGCCGCCCCCACACGTTAAGTCGCCGTAACCAGGAAAGAGTTTTAATATTTAAAGAAAAGGTTTTTAAGTAAATAAATTAGAAGTTTCTTTGGTTGTGGGGTGCGGGCGGTGGAGGTGCAT
>JBDQID010000239.1:0-3775 GCA_040264515.1 Chlamydiales bacterium | reverse complement strand
GGCTAAAAAGTCAGCATCGAGTTCTTGAACGTTTACTCGAAGATGAGGTGTGCTTTGTGCACCGTCAATACAAACATAAGCTCCAATAGCGTGTGCTTGAGAGATCATCTCTTTAATAGGGTTGACAGTTCCCAGAGCGTTTGAAACATGAGTCAAGCTTACAATTTTTGTGCGAGGAGTTAAAAGCTTTTGATACTCTTCTTGAATCAACACCCCTCTTTCATCCATGGGAATTACCTTCAAGATAGCTCCGTGCTCTAAGCACGCTTGCTGCCATGGAACAGTGTTAGAATGATGTTCCATATGGGAGATTAATACTTCATCACCTGGAGATAAAAAAGCTTTTCCAAAAGAGAACGCTAAGAGGTTAATCGCATCTGTTGTTCCGCGAGTGAAAATAATCTCTTCTGTTTTTGCAGCGCCAATAAAGCGTGCAACAAGCTGACGTGAGCGATTGTACCGCTCTGTCATCTCATTTGCCAACTGATAGACTCCTCTATGAACCGGTGAGTACTGCTCTTCAAAGCACTCCCTTATCGCATCGATAACAACCTGAGGCTTAAATGCTGAGGCTGCAGAGTCAAAATAAACGAGAGGTTTTTCATTCATTTCCCTCTTTAGCATAGGAAAGTGAGAGCGACACCGCTCAGAAAGGTCCATAATATGATCTACCTTCATGATTTCAACCCGGGGTTAAAGGAGTTCTTGTTAAAAGAAGAGCTACAAACAGCGTTATTTTAAAAGCCTTTGAAGCCTCTATCGGCCATATATGAAAAAAGAGAGTTCTTGTTTTCTGTCTATTTATAGCATTATTAAACAAAGAACGCGAAAAAATTTTATTTATTAAGGGCTGTTTTTTCATTTTTTTTCTCACTCTATAGCCGCGATACACAGACTGAATCGTTGTTGCCACTGAATGATGCAATAGCTTTTCAAGCTCCATTGGAGGCGATACTCTATTTGCATACACCTTTAGACTCCTTAATGAGAAAAATAGAACTTTTTCACCATATAGAAGTCTCAGAGGTATCTCAAATAGTATTCTTCCAAAACTGATCCACACCGAATTGCAAGGGAAGCATTTGGGTAATTTCTTTACCAACAGCCGCAATTAGCTGCTCCTTTGCAGCTTCTCTGGAAAATCCACGGCTCATCATATAAAAGAGCTGTTCTTCTTCGAGTTGACCTACCGTACAGCCGTGAGACGCCTTAACATCATCTGCAAAAATTTCCAAATTCGGAGTACTTTCAGCTCTTGCTGTATCGCTTAAGAGAAGGTTGCTATTCAGCTGGAAAGCGTCTGTTTTCTGTGCTATCGGGTGAACGTAGATGTTTCCTGCAAAGCTCGAATGACTCATCCCGTTGAGGACTCCCCTAAAGAGCTGTGATGAGGTGCAATGAGGCGCTTGATGATCTATGAAAATATTTGTATGCGCCTGATTCTTCTCGTCGAGCATCCACACTCCATTGAGCTCTACATTTGCATTCTCTCCGGCTAAACTCACACGGTAATCTTGTCTTACGCTCTGAGCTCCAGTTGTTGCATTCACTGTTTTAAGCTGTGCATCGCGCTTTAGAGTTGCCCTGATTGCAGAAAAATGCCACATATCGGAAGAGAATAGCGGTAGTTCTGCATAAGTGACATTCGCGCCTTCTTCTAAAGAAAGCTCGTGCACTTGATTAATCCAAGAGCTCTTAGAGCCGAGAGATAGGTGGTGCGAAGAGAGATTAATTTGAGACTCTCTTCCAGCAAAAAGATGAAAACGCGGTAAAATCAGACTGCTCTCTTGATCAGAATGAATAACATTCAAGATTTGCACAACAGGTTCTACACGCAGCTTCGGGGGTACGTAAAGAAAAAGGCCACCGCGATGTAACGCTGCATTCAGATGAACAAAAGGATCTTTTTCGCTCTTAAGCTCACTTGCCCAGCGATGGGTTAAAAGAGCGCTATAGCTCTTTGCTGCACGATCCAATTTCTGTAACACAACCTGCTCTGGCAGCGCTTCTACATTTGATAAAGTTTCTGAGTACTGCCCATTAACAAATACTAAAACCGATTTTTCGCATTCAGGAGCTATTGCAGAGGCGATTTTATCAAAAGAAATCGTCTCAGACTCTGCAAGGGTAAAAGAGTTCGAATAAAGCTTACTTAACGGAAGATAGCGAAACGCCTCATCTTTTCGAGAAGGAATTCCTAAGCTTTGATATTTTTCCCAAGCTAATGAGCGAATTTTATGCATATCTAAGCTATCAGATAACTGCGCATGCGCCTTTTGAAGCGCATTTTGAAAGGGAGTGAATACAGCAAGAGTCTCCGTTGGCATTAAACAAGCTCCCCTTCTGGTGCATCAATCAACCAGTCATACCCTTTCTCTTCGAGCTCTAATGCGAGCTCTGGACCACCAGATTGAACAATTTTTCCATCCAGCATGACGTGAACAAAATGAGGTTGGATGTAGTCAAGAAGCCTTTGATAGTGAGTGATAAGAACAAGACCTCTTTGCTCATGAAATAAACTATTTACCCCTTTAGAAACAATACGCATAGCATCAATATCGAGTCCAGAATCTGTCTCGTCGAGAATTGCCATATCGGGATTCAATACAGCCATTTGTAAAATTTCGTTTCTCTTCTTCTCGCCTCCGGAAAATCCTTCGTTTACGCTACGAGAGATCATCTCTGTTTTCATATCTAAAAGCTCGACCTTCTCTTCTAAAAGAGCGCGAAACGCCTTTTCATCTAAGATCTCTTCTTTGCGAGCTGTACGCTGCGCATTATATGCTGCGTGTAAAAACTGAAAGTTGGAGACTCCTGGAATTTCTACTGGATACTGAAAACTCATGAAAAGGCCGAGGTTAGAGCGCTCATCGGGCTCTAGATCAAGAATATTTTCTCCTTTAAAAAAGATCTCGCCAGAAGTTACCTCGTAAGAGGGATGCCCACCTAACACTTTTGCTAAAGTTGATTTTCCCGCACCATTGGCTCCCATGATAGCATGGATTTCACCTGCTTTAATATGAAGATTCACTCCTTTTAAAATAGGTGCGCCATCAATGGATACGTGTAAATTACGAATGTCTAACATTTGCTTCCTTTAACCTACTGAGTTCTCTAACTTGAGTGTTAATAATTTTTGAGCCTCTGCCGCAAATTCTAGCGGTAGCTCCTTAAAGACGTCTTTACAAAATCCGTTAACGACCATGTTAATGGCATCTTCTCTTGAGATACCCCTAGATTCTAAATAAAAAAGCTGGTCTTCACTAAGCTTTGACGTTGACGCTTCATGCTCGAGCTGACTTGTTGCATTGTCCACTTCGATATAGGGGAACGTATTCGCAGAGCATTTGTTCCCAACGAGCATGGAGTCACATTGAGTGTAATTACGAGCCCCAGCTGCCTTCGGTACCATTTTGACTAAACCACGATAAGTATTATGCGACTGATCGGCTGATATACCCTTAGAGATGATTGTAGACTTGGTATTTTTACCAATATGGATCATCTTAGTGCCTGTATCAGCTTGCATTTTACCATTCGTTAAAGCAACCGAATAAAATTCTCCAACGGAGTTATCTCCTTGAAGAATACAGCTTGGATACTTCCAAGTAATTGCAGCTCCAGCCTCTACCTGCGTCCATGAAATCTTTGATCGGTTACCAGCACAACGGCCACGCTTAGTCACAAAGTTATATACACCACCTTTGCCAGTTACCGGATCGCCTGCGTACCAATTTTAAAAGGAGTGAATCTTCATATTAAAGCAGGTGAAATC
>JBDQID010000238.1:0-3777 GCA_040264515.1 Chlamydiales bacterium | reverse complement strand
GTACTGAACATCTAAAATAAAATTCATCGTTGCTTTGATTCTTCGCGGTAAATGCGGGAATGATGATGTTGCAAAGCCTCGTAAGAGCGAATGGCTCAAAGTGAAAATCTCACCTAAATTCGGCACCATATCTTTATTAAAAAATTGGCACTCTAATTCACGTTGAAGAATAGGGAAAAGAAGACAAGAGGCTAAAACAGAGCGATCCAATGGTTTTTTAGGCTCATGCGTATTAGCCTCATCTGCAACAGCCAAGAGCTTGTAGATGTCCTCGCCAAAATCACCACGCAAAAAGTGGTCTAAAATAGGATAAATATGACAAAGCATCTCGGAGTCCAACATAAGGCGGAAGAACGGTGCAGATGCACGAGACTCCAACATCTTAAAAGTCTCTTCAAGAATACGCGCCGGAGCACTCTTTATGATCTCATCGTGACACTCTTTCATCGCATTCATTGTGGTCTCTTCCACATCAAAACCAAAACGCGCACAAAATTTTAAGAGACGAATCATCCGAACAGGATCTTGCTTAAAGCGGACAACAGGATCACCAATTGTACGTAAGAGATGCTTCTTTAAGTCTTCGCATCCATTCACGTAATCAATGACAATATCGGAGTCAGGATCGTAAAAAAGACCATTCATAGTGAAGTCTCGTCGAAGCACATCTTCTTCCGGAGAGCCCCAAAGATTATCGCGAACAATCAACTCTCCGTCAGAGCTATCCCCTGCTCGAAATGTTGAAACTTCCAAAACCTTCTGTCCAAAACGAATATGCGCTAAGCGAAAGCGCCGTCCAATCAGAATGCAGTTTCTAAAGAGACGCTTCACATCTTCTGGACGTGCAGACGTGGAGATATCGTAATCTTTCGGAGTCTGATTTACCAAAAGGTCGCGGACGCAACCTCCGACAATATAAGCAGTGTAACCTGCTTCATGTAATCTTTTTACAACATTTAAAGCGTCAGAGTCGATGTGACTTTTTTGGATCTTATGCTCGCTTGCAGAATATACCTTTGGCTTCACAGAAAAAATTTTACTCCTAGAGGACTATTAAACTAATTATTAAAAGGGAGATTAAAAAGAAATTATACTGAAAAACTTGTAATAAGTCAATATAAAGAGTCCCGAAACCAGCAATCTGTGTAGTAAAATTATTTAAACATTTTCAACATGAGCGGTGAGATGCGGGGCACCTCAGAGAGAAAATGAAATTAAAAATACGACCCGCACGTCTCTACACTAAAGAACGTTTAAATAATTCTATTATGGGAATTGCCTAAAGTAACTTTTCAAGTACTTGCCCTGTTTAGACCATTTTGTGTATACTTTGCGGCAGCTAAACTTAAAATTTTCGGAGACAACCCCATGCTAGACATTAAGGAAATACGCCAAAACCACAAAGAAGTCGAAGACCGCGTCAAAACAAAAGAGCCCGACACCACCCTCTCTCTCGTTCTTGAACTAGACGAAAAACTTCGAAAAACAAAAACCGCTGTTGAAGAACTCAAAGCAACACGCAACTCTGTTTCCAAAAAAATCGGTGACCTAAAAAGAACCGGACAAGACGCCACAGACACTCTCAAACAAGTCGAAGGCATAAGCTCTGAGATACACAACCTAGACGGAGAAGTCCGCTCTCTTGAAGAAGATTTCACCCTGGAGCTCTCAAAACTCCCCAACCTTCCAATGGAAGATGTCAAAGTATCCCTCGATGTCAAAGACAACGTCTGCCTAAAGGAAGTCGGTACAAAAACAAGCTTCGACTTCGAATTCAAAAATCACCTCGAACTCAACGAAAAACTCAATCTCTTCGACTTTGCACGAGGAGCCAAACTCGCAGGCTCCGGATGGCCCGTCTATCATGACGTCGGTGCACGTCTAGAATGGGCTCTAATCAACTACATGCTCGATATTAACCTGAAAAACGGATTCAAGCAATGGATGACACCACACCTAGCAAAGCCTGAAATCATGTTCGGTGCAGGACAGCTTCCAAAATTTAAAGATCAAGTGTTCCGCCTCCATGACGACAACTTCAACCTCTACCTTATTCCCACAGCAGAAGTCGTTCTCAACGGTCTCCACTACGATGAGATCTTCACTGAAGAAGAACTCCCCCAAAAATACGTCGCCTACACCCCCTGCTTCCGCCGAGAAGCAGGTGCTGCCGGAGCCAACGAAAGAGGCCTTATTCGTGTTCACCAATTCAATAAAGTCGAAATGTTTGCCTTTTCTAAGCCAGAAGAGAGCGAGAAAATCTTCGACGAGATGCTAGCATCCGCTGAAGAAATCCTGCAAGGACTCGGTCTCCACTACAAAATCATGCTGCTTGTTACAGGTGACATGTCCTTCTCCTCTGCACGCACAATTGATCTAGAAGTATGGCTACCAGGACAAGAGCGCTACTATGAAGTGTCTTCCATCTCCAACTGCACAGATTTCCAAGCGCGTAGATCCATGACACGGTTCCGTAAAAAAGGCGGCAAGCCAGAATTCGTACACACTCTCAACGGATCCGGCCTCGCAACATCACGTCTAATGGTATCCCTTCTAGAAAATAACCAAAATCCCGACGGCTCTGTAAATATTCCCGAAGTCTTACAGAAATATCTTGGAGGAATCACAAAGCTTGAACCTACCAAATAAGCTCGATACAAAACAGTTCTTAGAGCCGGACGCCGTAACCTTCGATGTTCGCTCTCCAAGCGAGTTCATGCAAGGACACATTCCGGGAGCCATAAACCTCCCGCTTTTCTCCGATAAAGAACGTGCTCTTGTAGGCAGTACCTATAAACAGTGCGGATCGCAACAAGCAACCGAACTTGGACTAAAAATTGCGGGAGCCAAACTCTACGACTTTGTCAAAGAGGCGCAACACTACAGCCAAAACAAAGCAACAAGGGTTCACTGCTGGAGAGGTGGCATGCGCAGCCAAGCGATGGCAGCTCTTCTCTCCTTTGCTGGAATGCCCTCCCCAACTCTACAAGGCGGCTATAAAAGCTTTCGTAGCTGGTCGCTTCAAACTGTCGCTAAAAAGCAGCCACTTCGTGTGCTCGGAGGCCTAACAGGGAGTGGGAAAACCGCAATTCTTCACGCACTAAAAGAGCTCGGAGAACAAGTCCTGGATCTAGAAGGCCTCGCAAACCACCGCGGCAGTGCCTTTGGCAGCCTTGGCAAGCAGCCAACAAACGAGCAATTCGAAAACGAAGTTGCCTATAAACTTGCAGAACTCAATCCCAAAAGAACAATCTGGGTCGAAGATGAAAGCCACCTAATCGGGGGCTGCTGTATTCCCCGCCCACTCTTCTTGCAAATAACCGAATCGCCCATGGTGCATATCGAAATCCCAAAAGAAGAGAGAATTCAACAACTTCAAAAAGAGTACGCCGAAAACGACCTACAACAAGCAATAGCATCTGTAGAACGCATAAAGAAGAGACTTGGAGGGCAAAGAAGTCAAGATGCGATCAAGCTCATCAAAGAGAAAAAACTTCTTGAAGCCGGTATCATCCTCTTAGATTACTACGACAAAGGCTATCGTTTTTCTCTAAACAAGCGACCAAACCAAAACATTACCTACTTAAGCGAGCCCAATCTCTCTCCCTTTGACTGGGCTAAAAAAATCCTCTCATAGAAGTGATGCTAAAAAAACAATCGAATGTGAAATAGGGCTATAATCTCTTTTCCTATAGACTTGCTCTTTATCTTATTCTTTGCCCCATAAACTTCTTAAGAGTGTCATACTACACAATATATAAATATATTGAGTAGAAT
>JBDQID010000237.1:0-3792 GCA_040264515.1 Chlamydiales bacterium | reverse complement strand
TTGTTGTCGGGGTTGGGTTTATGATAAGCTGCTTACCTCTTCGTATGACTAACACAGCCAAACCGTATTTAAAACGAAGTTGTGACTGCTCTAATGTTACTTCGGTAAGAACTGACTTTTCAGCTATTCTAAAGGTGTTAATCGCTACATCATACAGATCGTCATCTAAATCAGATAGAGCAATTCTTTCTTTAGATTTATCACGCAACACTTTGTAGCTATCAGCTCTGACATCTCCTGCAAACCGCTCAATAAGATCGTTGGGAATCAGGTATTTTCTTAGCACTCTTGCAAAGATTTCAAGTGATGTCTCGAGCTCTTCTGGAACTACGTCATTAGCACCAAGGTCTACTGCAGCTTCAAGTTCATTCAGGTGACGGATCCTTACGACGATATGAACCCGTGGGCTATTCTCCCTTATCACTTCTACAATACGCCTTGTGGCCACTGGATCATTAACAACAATAACGGCAACGCGAGCTTCTTTTATGTTTACCTGATTTAGGCTTGGAGGTCTAGTGGCTTCCCCATAAAAGATAGGCTCGCCCTTCTTTGCTTCCTCTTTTACTGTATCTGGATTAATCTCAAGAATAGCGTAACGAATCCCTGCCATCTTCGCTGCATGTGCGAGGTGCCTTCCTGCAATTCCAAAACCAATAATAACAATGTGGTCGTTTAACAATTTTTCTGGATCATGAGCCTTTTGCTTTTTGTTTTCTCCTAGACCCCTTAAGAAAGACCACTTAAGCATCCATTCCGTAAATACCGGAGCTGCCATCAAAGAAAATGGAGTAATCACCATGGAGAGCAAAGAGATCGCAAGTAACTTCTGATAGCCTTCCTCCGTTAGCAAACCTAAAGAAAGACCTAACTTGGAAAGAATAAATGAGAACTCCCCTACCTGGCCAAGTGCCATGCCAACCATCATCGCCGTTCTTAAAGGATACCCTAAGAAAAGTGTAACCACCGCTGCAATCAACGACTTTGCAACAAGCACACCGACAACACCCCCAATCACAAAGAGAGGGAACTCCCAGATAATACGAATATCTAAGAGCATGCCAACGGATACGAAGAAGAAGCTTGTGAAAATTTGCTGGAAAGGAAGAACGTGTCCAATCGCACTATGACTATACTCGGACTCCGACACAATAAGTCCCGCTAAAAAGGCTCCGAGTGCTAGCGACAGTCCCATACTTGCAGTAAGCCATGCTACAGAGAAGCATATACCTAGAATGCTAATTAAAAAAAGCTGACTATTTCTTGTTTTAGTAATTAAGAAAAGAATATGCGGTACAACCCACTGTGCCGTAGCAAATACCACCCCTACGATAGCAACACCTTTCACAAATTGAACAGCGATTGAAAGGAACTCCGTTCCACCTGTGGCAAGAAGAGGCGTTACTAACATCATAGGAATCATCAGCAGATCTTGAACAATAAGAATTGCAAGTATGATTTGTCCATGAGGCGTCTGTAGCATCCCCTTGTCTTGAATGACTTTTAAAACAACAGCTGTACTACTCAGTGCAACTAGGAATCCGATAAAGAGGCTCTCTTTCCACATTGGAGAGAGGTAATACATGAGAGCTGCTGCAATAAAAGTTGTAATGCCAACCTGTAACAAGCCAGCATTCAAACCTCTACGCCGAATTTCCATCAGTTTTTTCAGTGGGAATTCTAGGCCAATACTAAAGAGCAAAAGAACGATTCCAATTTCAGCAAGAGTTTCAACTTCGTGTACAGCAGAGACAAAGCCGAGGCCGTGAGGACCGGAGATTAGTCCTGTGATAAGCAGGCCCAAAAGACCCGGTAGCTTCATTTTCCAGCAAAAGAGCAGTACAGCAACTGCCATAATGAAAATGATTACGAGGTCTTTGAGAAGAGGGATCTCCATGCTTACTTATCCCTTATATCGGTTCTGATATGCACATCTCTTTGTGGAAAAGGAATGGTGATGTCGTTTTCACAAAACTTCTCCCATATCCTAAAACAAACAGAACTCTTTACGTTGTTAATACCATTTTCCGGATCACCAATCCAAACGCGGAGTTCGAAATCTAACGAGTTATCACCAAAGCGCATGAGACGGACTCCGGGAGTTGGACTTTTCAATACCCTGTCAATATCTTGAGCCGCATCCAAAAGAAGGTTTTGTACCGTATCTATATCCGATCCATAATCTACGCCCACAGGAATTTTCAAGCGTACATTGTGATCTGTATAAGACCAGTTTTCTACCTTTTGTGTGATAATATCTTCGTTAGGGATGAGATGTTCTTTTCCAGAACGCGTTCTAATCGAAACACAGCGAGAGCCAAGTTTATTTACCGTACCGTAAATCGAGCCTTTGTTAAGAGCAATGACATCACCTGGCTTAATAGAGCGGTCGAGTAATAAGATGATGCCACATACAAAGTTAGAAACAACCTTCTGTAAGCCAAATCCGATACCGACACCGATCATACCTCCCATAACAGCGAGCAGTGACATATCGAATCCAACAGATGCAAGACCTGTTAAAATCGCAACGCTGATAAAGGTAAACTTAACAACTTTACTGAAGAGGACTCTAAGGGAAGGTTCTAGCCCCGAGTAGTTCCGTATTTTTTTTTCTACAATTCTAGAGAGCGTAATCGCAATCCAGAGAAGAAGCGCTATGGTGACTCCACCTTTTAAAATATCAAAGATGGAGATATGTAACTCCCCGACATCCAATGAAAGTCGCTCGAGCACAGCGATAACATGATCTAAAACACCTACGATATCGAGCGCTGCAACCGTCCAGACAACAACGGCGACTGATTGAGAAAGTACTGGATCTCTTACTAACGCTGACATCAAACGAATCGCAAGCCACGCTGTTAATAAACTTGCGATGATACGCGTAATTGCAAAAGGGAAAACAAGCTCTTGAGAGCCAAGGACAACCCCCCATTGCAAAACAAACCAAATCGCAGGGACAACTAAAGAAATAAAGGGGCGAGATTTTTCAGATTTTTCAAGAAGCCATTTTTTTAAAGGCAGGGCCACTATAAAAGCAACTGCCAACGCGAGGGCCGTTACTGCAAATTCTAATAGCAGAGTTAGGTTCCAGAGGTTTGTTAAAAATAGTTTTACACTCTCTATATCCCAATCCATTTTTGCCGCCGGCCCCTCTAATCGCTCCAAAAGCCAAAGGTAACACATTCAAATTTTTACTGTAAGCGCCATTTAACATCCGATTCAATGACTAAGCCTTAAGTTGTGGTATAAATTGCAGTAAAAAATTATTTTCGATTAAGAGCTCGCTTTATGAAGTCATGCTCTTCATTTATACTATCCAAGCGTTGAGCGTTTAATTGATTCTTCTTTCGCATTAATAACGTTTTTTCTGATGGGCTTGCACCGCTACTTTCTATCATAACTTTGCACCTTGATACGTTTTGAGAGTGTAAAGCATTTGCGTGGGGAATCTGATCTCGCACACTCTCTGTAAAATAACCTTCATCTAATAGACTCTTTTCTATCTTACATAAAAGTTTATCAAGATTCTCTATATCACCTTTTAGACACTGTTATTTTACTGTAAAGATCTCAACTTCTCTCTAGACAGGGCACCCTGAAAAAGAAGAAAATTTACTGTGGGATTTTATTAAAAAATATTGTTGACGAAAATATTGAATCGAAGAATGGTAAGTGAGAAATTTCCATTATCGGAGAAGGGGGAAAAAATGGATAACAGAAGAAGAAATAAAATCGGTGTGCTTATTGAATCACATTTTGATGAAACAGAGTATCGTCGCTTTAATC
>JBDQID010000236.1:0-3798 GCA_040264515.1 Chlamydiales bacterium | reverse complement strand
TTCATGCATAGTATAAATTATTTTTTTTGAAAAAAAATCTCGGAGATGAGACTCTGTTTGTTGAATTCTTTTTGGAGGTTTTTGTGTTACTTCTTTTGTTTTTGGCGGTTATTGTGCCGTTTTCGTCACTTTTTGCGAGCTTGGCGCCCTGTCCAGATTCTCCGAATTGTGTGAGCTCGCTTGCAGAGAAGAGTTCTTCGCACTATGTTGCGCCGATTTTGTATACGGGGGATGAGGATCCGCTTGTGGCTTTATTGGAGATTGTGCAGGGGATGTCGCGATCGCGTTTGGAGAGGCGAGAGGGAAATTATCTTCATGTAACGTTTCGTTCGTTGTTTTTTGGCTTTGTGGATGACGTTGAGTTTGAGTATGATCCGGATCACGGGGTGATCAATGTGCGTTCGGCGTCTCGGAGCGGTTATTATGATTTTGGAGTGAATCGGCGGCGAGTTAAGAAAATTCGTAAGAGATTCAAAAAGTTTAAAATCAGCACTCTTTAGTACTGCTCTGTCGCATAAGTTTTCTAGTTAAATTAACGTCAGCTCGACTCTTAATTCCGCTCTGTCTACTGGTTTATAGAAATAGTTTTTAGACCGCGGTAGTGGTCGCACCTCTCTTTAGCCCAGCACTAAAGTGCTAGGTTCAATTAAGAGTCGAGCTCACGTTAAATTAAGGGGTGGTTTTGAACTGCAAGAAAGCGTATCAAATCTTGCAGACCTTCAGTCTGCTCTTATAATAGGCGTTTTCTTCCGCGTATGTTGAGTAAGTGGTTTTTTTCTAGAAGTTAAGGCTTCTATTATGGCATTTTATTAGAATGCCAAAACAAAAACCTAATACAATATGGATTGACGGTGATGCGTGCCCTAAAGCTGTTAAAGAAATAGTTTTTAAGTCCGGTCGTCGTTTGAGTATAAGAGTTGTGTTAGTAGCGAACAGTTATCAGACCATTCCTTATAGTGAGCTTATACAATTGGTTGTAGTAGCTAAGGGGGAGGATGTAGCAGATCAGCACATTATTGATCAGGTGGAAGTTCATGATCTTGTGATTACAGCAGACATTCCTTTGGCTGCAAAAATTGTAGAAAAACAAGCGACGGCTCTTAATCCCAGAGGTGAGATTTACACTGAAAAGAATATTGGTGGGATTTTATCTATGCGTAATTTTATGAAAGAGTTACGTGATGAGGGGACAGTTACGAGTGGTCCTCCGCCATTTAAGCCAAAAGATGCTCAGCAATTTGCCAATTCACTTAACAAACTTCTTTCATAAGTTATTTTAACGTGAGCTCGACTCTTAATTTAGCCCAGTACTAAAGTGCTGGGACGGGATAATAAGAACAGTGTGCCGCGGCAGCGGTACCTCTCTTCTTTTTTAACTTTGAGATCCTGAGAGATGTCACTACCGTGCCATAGATTTTTTTCTACCTTTCCCAGCACTCAATTACAAGTCTAGGTTAAATAGGACTTGCTGAGCTTGGGCTTGCCGATAGAACATTTCTTTTCCGTTAATAGTTTGAGCACCCACCTCTTTAGCATCTTGCAGCAGCCGTGTATGTAAGGGCGAAGAGACGACATCCATGACAACGGCTTGCTTGTGTAGCTCTGTTTTCTTTACAACGGTCTGCTCGTCATTTGGTGTCATGCCAACAGAAGTAGAGTGAACGAGAATGTCGTACCCATTTTTTAACACAGCTGAAAGCTGCTCTAGAGGTGCCCAAGCACATTGATAGCGCCTTGCTAGACGCTCCGCTTTCTCTCCATCCCTGTTCACGACCGTTACTTCCGCTCCTCTTTGCACAGATTCGTACACAATTGCCTTCGCACTGCCTCCAGCTCCAACAACAACCAGACGTTGACCGCTAACGACTCTTTTCTCCTCAATTGCATCCAAAGCACCAACACCGTCCGTGTTATAGCCAATAGCGCGTCCATTTTTGAAAACGACTGTATTGATAGCACCAATTGCTTGCGCTTTCGGATCGACTTCGTGCATGTAGCGAAAGATTTCTTCTTTGAGCGGCATAGTGACGCTAAGTCCTGCAAAGGGGAAGGTTTGTAGAGATTGAAAAAAAGCACCTAATTCATCCGGCTCCAGCTGAATTTTTTCATATACCGCATCGATTACGCGCTCTTCGAAGCAGGCGTTGTGAAAATGGTGACCAATGCTGTGTGATACAGGATTGCCAATCAGTGCGTAGCGAGCACTTTTCGGTGTTAAGCTTCTTAATCGGTAAGTTTGGAGCAGAGATTCTGCTGGGATCTGATGCGATACTGTTTGAGTTTTTTGATTCAGAGATGCGAAGGTAAAGTGGTTTTCTATCATTGGCGAGAATGTTCTTGTAATTTGTCCTCTCTGCCCCATACAGAGCGCTACGATACTTTGTTGCTCGCTATTTGCTCTTTTGGCTACAGTAAACATCCGAAAAGAGTCAAGAGAAGAGCGCGCATGCGTTGCGATCTTCACAACATCCGGCTTAAAGTGAACAATCGCATCGTATACGGCATTAAGATCTATTGGAGTCTCTTCCATGTTATGATAGGAGATCAAACTTTGCGTTTTCTTTGATAGCGTGCTTTGAATCTCCAAGATCTTCGCGCCTAAATTCAATTCAAGATCGAGATAATCTGGCTCAATAGATGCCATCCAATCAAGAAGTTGCTCTTGATTAACGCCGTTAAAAGCACCACCATCCGTACAAGAGCGAAGAGTGAGAAGAGTTTGTTTCGGTGACGACTTGAAAAGTTGCTTCCACTCTTTAAAATCCGATAAATCAAATAGATCGAGCCTAAATTCGATAATATCGGCAAGCTTTACAGCGGCATTGAGTTGTTTTTTGGCTTGAAATAGAGTGGGGCCAATAATAGGAACGCAGATCATACAGGGATTTTAGGAATGGAAAAACAAAAAATCAAGATAAAGAAAGATATTGAAGAATGATAATAGAGTTTGCTATAGAGTTAAGTCTATTCATTTGCATTTGAGGAATCCGTTATGAATGTTAGAAAATCTTTCGTTATCCCATTAGCTCTCTCTTCCTTCTGTTTTTCAGGAAGCGCCTTCGCTCAAGCAGCGGGTCTTGCTGGGGAAATTGCAGCCACCTCTTCAGAATTTGACCTTGTCAAAGTTTTTCAAGGCTCTCCAATTATCTATACCACTTTAATCGCCCTTTCCATTCTTTCATTCATTATTTGGCTCTATAGTCTGCTGACACTGCGGGTCTCTGATATGATTCCGGACGATTTCATTTCAAAACTAAGAGAAGAAATCCTCGATAAAAGATATGAGGCAGCTCTTACAACATGCCAACAAGACAACAACTTCTGCGCTGTGATCATGGCGTCTGGTATCACGGCAAGAAGACATGGAACACAAGTAATGTTGGATGTGATGCAAAGCGAGGGACGTCGCTGTGGCGCTGCATTGTGGCAGAGAATCTCCCTTCTCAATGACATTGCAACCATCGCTCCGATGCTCGGGCTTTTGGGAACTGTTTTGGGTATGTTTTACGCTTTTTACGATACTAACCGTACAATGGAAACGATTACTTCCATCTTCGACGGCCTTGGCGTTGCCATTGGAACAACTGTCGCTGGAATGATTGTTGCCATCATTGCCATGATCTTTTATACGACATTAAAGTTCCGCATTGTAACCCTTCTTAATACCGTTGAAAATGAAGTGCTTGCTTTAGCAAACATCATTGAACCCGACTCCAAATAACCCTTTGCCCCCATAGCGATGTAATCATCACGAAGGGGGCTTTGTTTTAACACATCTCCTCTGAGACCTGGCAGGTT
>JBDQID010000235.1:0-3802 GCA_040264515.1 Chlamydiales bacterium | reverse complement strand
GCAGACCCCAATGCAAAAGGGCCCGAAAAATCAGCACGCCTCAATGCATTGATGAGTGAGCTTTCAAATCGTTTGAAAACAGCAGGTCCAATCTTTTTGAAGAAAGGTAAGCCGACCGTTGCAGCGCTTGTCGGAGCTACAGGCGTTGGAAAAACAACGACACTTGCAAAGATCGCTGCGCAATACGCAGTTGAGCTACAAAAAAATGTTGGTATTATCTCGCTCGATACAGAAAAAGTAGGTGCTAAAGAGCAAGTACTCTCGCTTGCGGAATCATGGGATGTTCCGGTGATTGTTGCAGAAGATGGTAACGCTGTTAAAAGAGCTCTTATGCGCTTTGCTAATAAAGACCTTGTTCTTATCGACACAGCTGGTCGTTGCCAGTATGAGTGGCAGCAAATTGATGATTTAGCGGAGATCTTTTCTCAGATTGAAGATATACAAATCTATCTAACTCTAAGCTCTACGACAAAAGAAGTTGATCTCTATGGTATTATTCAACAGTTTTCGTCTCTAAATGTCGATAGTCTCATCTTTACGAAGTTTGACGAGACAATTGGCTACGGCTCTCTTGTGAATGTTTGTGAGAAAACTCATAAGCCCGTACGTTACATTACAACAGGACGCCGAATCCCCCAAGACTTGAAAATTGCAGACGAAAAAGAGATTTCCAGAAAGATTTTGGTTCAGCACAATGCCCAAAAGTTTCAAGAGCTTCGGAAATTGGCAGCTAGATAAAATAAAATTTTGATATAACAAGCTTGAAAGATGGCATGGAATATGCGATTATGAGCTTGTAAACCAGGTAGAACATTTTTGAAATAAGGTCAAAAAAGTGGATCATCGCGCATTATTTCTTTTCGTTTTTCTCTTTACTCTGCTCAGTACAGTATTGGTCGCAGCGGCATGTTATTTAACAGGACAGACGCTACTGGATACAACATTGTACTCCTTAGCCACGATGTGGCTTGTCGGTATTGTAGCGCAAGTTCTCGGTCAGCAACTGTACTTGGGGATTATTAGACCATTGGAGGAGAGTCGTTTAGCAAAAACGCTAGATAAAGTGAAATCGGAAATCAATATCGATGAAATTGAGGAGATTGATCAAGTAGCGCAGCTTGAGCTTGCGAAACAGAGGGCTCAAAAGGTAGAAGAAGAGATCCGCTAATTTAGAATTATTTGTTGTTGTTTGATTCTCATCACGGTATCATAAGAGCAAGGATAAGGTTTAACACGAAGGGTAAAGAATGTCGGAAAACAGGGGTCGAGACATAGAGATTACAGATGACAACATTGCAGAGTACTGGAAAGAGTACAAAGAGACCGAAAGTGTTGAGCTTCGTGATGCGATCATTACAAAGTATCTCCTTTTGGTTAAATATGTTGTTGGAAAGCTCGTTTCTAATCTTCCTCCGCATGTTAATGTGGATGACCTTTATTCTACAGGGGTTATGGGGCTAATCAAAGCCGTTGAAAAATACGACCCCACAATGAAAAATAAATTTGAGACCTACGCAATTCTCCTTATCAAAGGCGCTATCATCGATGAAATGCGCTCTTTAGACTGGGTACCGCGCAGTATTCACCAGAAAGCTCAAAAAATAGCTAATGCTCGTGCATCTCTTCAGCAATCCCTTGGAAGAGAGCCTGATAATAAAGAGCTTGCCAAAGAGCTTGGCGTTAAAGCGTCAGAGCTCGAAGAACTTATTAATCGAGTACGCCCTGCAGTTCTTCTATCCTTAAATGCAGAGCCCGACGACGATTCTGAGAATACGACTCTTGCGGAGCGTATTCCAGATCAAAGAGCTAAAACAAGTTTTGAAATTGCAGAACGCAATGAATTTAGAGCGCAGCTAGAAAAAGCTGTGCTAGGACTACCTGAGCAAGAACGGATTGTCCTTGTCCTTTATTACTACGAAAACCTGATGCTCAAAGAGATTGGTCAGGTGCTCGGAGTTAGCGAGTCAAGGGTTTCTCAAGTTCACGCAAAGGCACTCTCAAGACTACGAGGACGCTTACAACGTTTTATTGTAGAATATGCTAATATGATTTAAAATAATAAGTAGGAGGATGTTATGTCGTTCGAAGGACTTACCACGCTATCTCAGATGTTTCATATGGATAGAGCTTCAGCTTCGGGTAGAAGTGTTGGAGGAAATGTTCATATGGCAAATGTTATTTCTCGTGCGACGCCGGAAGTCGATGTAGCGAATCGCGCTATTAACGCCTATTCTGGTATGGTTAATCCGAAACATGGAATTGAAGCGATGAGAGATGAGTCTGAGGGCTTTGTTTTTTATCAAGATGAGGGGTTTGAAGAAGAGGCAGAGGAAGAAGAAGAGGAAGACAAAGGTCTTTGGGAATGGGACGAGTGGGATGATGAAGAAGAGGGAGAAGACGACTCTTATCTTGACTTAGTAACCTCGAAGACGCATCATGGAGTTTTTCTAGATCGTTATACTTAAAAGATTATGTTAATAGATATCAATGAAGCTTGCGCGCTCGTTAAAAGCGGGCGTATAATTGGGCTGCCGACTGATACAGTGTATGGTTTGGCAGCCTCGCTGTATAATAAAGAAGCTATCTCAGAATTGTATTCTTTGAAGCGGCGTCCGAAAAATAATCCTTTTGTGATACAAGTTAATCAAATTTCTCAGATTAAACCTTTTGTGCACTCATTTCCTCCGGGATTTAACCTTTTAGCCAATAAATATTGGCCAGGGGCTCTTACTCTTGTTGTCCCAATAAATGAGGCTGCTGTGCCAGAAGTCGTTCGAGCTAGTTTACCTACAGCAGCTTTTCGCATTCCAGAGAGCCCACTTACTTTACAACTTCTTAAAGAATCAGGCCCCCTTGCAGTTCCATCAGCAAATTTTTCGGGTGAAGCTCCTGCAACATCGCCGCAAGAGGTTGAATCTGTGTTTGGTAGTGACTTCCCCGTGCTCGATGGAGGTGTTTGCAACGGCCTAGCATCGACGATCCTCTGCTTTGCGGACGGGAAGTGGGTGGTGAGTCGGCAAGGAGCTCTGAGCCCCGTTATTCCTGTTTAACAGTGGCTGCACTCTCATAGAAAAGCTATTTAGCCAAAACCCTTTATCCTTACGTTGCGCTACAAAGGTTGAGCGCTACGTAGGGGTAGAGGGGTTGGTTGAGTGTGGTGTAAGGTTTAATAAAGAGCGAGTAAATACTTGATAAGGTCCGCGGAGGTAACAATGCCTTGAAGTTCGTGGTTATCGTCTACAACGGGCAGTGAATGAAAGGAGTGTGAAGATAATATTTCGGCCGCTTCTTTAATAGAGTGGTTGAGTAGGATGGTAACTGGGTTTTTTGTCATTACGGCTTCTACATTGAGAGTGTGATCGAGAACTTCGTATACGGCTTGTTTTTCACTTACTCCAAAAGAGTCTTCAAAGCTTACGCGCATGAGGTCCATGAAGCTAAGCATTCCTGCAAGTTCTTTACCGTTAACGACAGGAAGATGGTGAAATTGATGTCTAGAGAAGATTTTTCCAACTTCAGAGAGTGGAGTGCTTGGGGTGATAAAGCGAACTTCTTCTGTCATAATGTGTTTAACAGATTCGTTTTGTTTGATTCGGGACATGGGATTTCCTTTTTTTGTGATCCTCTTTACTTGTTGAGAGTCCGATTTTCACCCAATTTTTTCAAGTGAATTCTTTCGAAAATGTATAATTTGTTTTTTCAACTGCTTCATTATTAAAAAATAACTTTATATTTAAGCTGCGTTTCTTTATAATACTATCTAAAGGCATGAAATGTCGTGTTTATTTATATTGTAATATAT
>JBDQID010000234.1:0-3804 GCA_040264515.1 Chlamydiales bacterium | reverse complement strand
GGGACGGGATAATAAGAACAGTGTGCCGCGGCAGCGGCACCTCTCTTCTTTTTTAACTTTGAGATCCTGAGAGATGCCACTACCGTGGCATAGATTCTTTTCTACCTTTCCCAGCACTAAAGTGCTGGGCTAAAGAGAGAAACGACCACTACCGTGGTCTAAAAACTATTTCTATAAATCAGTAGACAGGGCGGAATTAAGAGTCGAACGGCGTTAATAGTAGTACGACCTGCACATAGCACTAAATATCAAAAACACTTACGCGTAAAAATATGCGTGGGAATTCTCAAGTTGTTTACTTTTTCCAGATGAGAGCGACAAAGTACGTTAGTCCTGAAAGTAGAGCAATGGTGGCACCTGGAGGCCAATCGAATTGAAAAGAAAGAGCGATACCAAAAAAGCTAAAAGCGAGACCAAGAAGTACGGCAACGACCATAACAGTCGAGAATTTATTTGTGAAAAGATTGGCAATTGTTGGTGGAAGAGCGAGCATCGCGATAACAAGAACAATTCCTACAACTTGAATTAACAAAACAACCGAAATCGCAATCAAAGAAAGCAGCAATAGGTAGTGGCGCTCCACATTCACATTTTGAAGTGCCGACTGATCTTCGTCAAAACAGATTAGCATAAATTTTCTGTAATTAATAGCTACGACAATCAAAACCAAAAGATCGAGAGCTGCTAGAATCTGAAGGTCTACACTATTAACCCACATAATATTGCCAACTAAAAAGTCGATCAGATCAATATTCGATCCGGGTGTAATTGAAATAAAAATTACACCAATTGCCATACCTGTTGACCAAAGAGCTGCTATCAGAGCGTCTTCTCTCTGCCGGTAATGCAAATGGATCCACCCGATCGCTAAAGCTGAAAGAATCGCTGCTATCAAAGCGCCGTGTAAAGGCGAGAGCCATACGATACCGTATGAGCGTTTAAGCCAAAGAAAAAGGCCCATTCCAGCAAGTACGGAATGCGCGATACTGCCACTGATAAATACGATCCTCTTAACAACAACAAAAGTGCCAATTACGCCACTCACAAAAGCGGCTAAAAAGCCTGCCATCAGGGCTGATTGGATAAAAACATTTGTAAAAAGAACATCAAAAAAAGACATGTTTTAGCTCGTTGTACTCTGTAGCAAAGGTGCATGATACAGGCCCACAGCGAAATGCTCACATACCTCTTCTGGATTAAGAACCTTCGCCTGGCGCTGTAAACAGATAACGCGTTCGACTTGATTAATCACAGCTTGAAGGTGATGTGTGATCATGACGATGGTCACTTTACCTTTTAAGTCGGAGAGAATTTTGTAAATTTCCGCTTCTGCATTGAGATCGACTCCGGCTGTAGGCTCATCGAGAAGTAGAATTTCAGGAGAGCTAACGAGCGCACGAGCAATAAGTGTTTTTTGCGCCTGTCCACCGGAAAGCGTTCCAAAGGGGCGATCTTCGAGACCTTTGAGCCCGAGCTCTTCAATGATTTTATCCGCATGCTCAATATCTTCTTTTCGATAGCGGCCAAACCAGTTTGCTTTTGAAAGGCAGCCGCTAAGAACAACTTCTCGTACCGAGATAGGAAATTGACGATCGCTATCTAACGCTTGTGGAACGTAGGCTAAACTTTGCCTTACAGCTTTTGGCTTGGATCCTTTAATACGCACTGTGCCATTTAGCGGTTGCAGAAAACCTAATAGCAACTTTAAGAGAGTTGTCTTTCCTCCACCATTCGGACCAATGATCGCAACGAATTCACCTTTTGAAATCTGAAAAGAAACATCTTCTAATACAGCAATATTTCCATAAGAGAAATTCAATTTTTCAATCTGAATATGGGTTGGATCAGCCATTAGAAAAGCTCCTTGCAAATTGATTTGCAATTGTCCTTAAATTTTCGATGTACTCTTCTGAATAAGGATCGACAAGCTCCTTTTCAAGCTTTAATTCCTCCGCCATGCGCTCAGCTCCGCGATTCGAAGCCTCTTTTTGTAAAAAGATGCTTTTACTCTGGGACGCTGTAGCCTCTGTCATGATCCGCGCTATGTATTGCGGTCTGGGCTCTTTACCCTCGCTCTCGATAGAAATTTGTCTTAAGTTGTAATCACGGCAAAAATAGGCGAACGCTGGATGGGAGACAAATAGTGAGCGATCTTTAAAGGGTGCTAAAGATTCTTTAATCTCTTCGTCAAGTGCGTCAAGATCTGCAAGAAGCTCGAGCAAACCTTTTTCATAGAGAGCTCGGTTTTCAGGAAAGAGCTCTATTAAAGTTTTTGCTATGCTGGTTGCTTGTATCTTTGCAACCGTGGGACTCAGCCAAGTATGCACGTCAAAAGCGCCATGATGGTGATGGTGGTGGTGGTGGTGATGGTGGTGATGGTGGTGATGATGATGTTTCCCACCGCAATGATGATCTCCAGCAATGAGTTCAACCCCATCTCTAAGATCAACGATACGTATGGCTGGTGAATTCTGCAGTAGCACGGGAGCTAGACTCTCTTCGAACGCTTCTCCGACGCGAAACCAGACGCACGCTCCACTACTTGCTAACATCTGTTTAGGAGTTGGCTCGAAGGTGTGAGAGTTTGCACCAGGAGGCACAACAACTTTGACTAAGAGCTGCTCTCCTGCAATTCGCTTAATGAAATAGCGATAAGGAGCGATGCTTACAAGAGCTACACAGGACTCTTCTGGGGCTTGCTTTTGATTGAGTGAGCAGCTAGAAAAGAGTAGCAAGCTAAGAAAAAGGTATTTTTTTATAAAAGGCACAGATTTTAAAACAAATTTAAGTTTAAAGGGATGCATCCAAGCAGGCGAACATTTTACAACAACTACTCTTTTTTTTCCACTTGAAGATTAAGACTCCATTATCTTAAACTGTTTGCTTGTTATCCTTTGGAGGAGTGTCCGAGCGGCCGAAGGAGCACGCTTGGAAAGCGTGTGTGCGTCACAAGCGTACCGTGGGTTCGAATCCCACCTCCTCCGTCATTTTTTTGATTCTCAAAAGATGATACCTATATAGAAATTTATGACATCTGCCTTAGAAAGGAAATACTCGGTACAAAGAAGTATTCACCGCCTTTTGTTCTTACGACATCAGAAAAATCAAACTTTATTCGCTCGCTCTGCTTTCCCCACTGCCGAGGCCACTCCTGTGTTACAGACGGCCTATCGGAGTCTGTTTGACCGATAAGAGGGTCAATGCCTGTTCCATTTTTTACAAAACCCTCACTGTTACACCAAGCGTTTTGCATGAGAATAAATTGCTGTTCGATATTGCTTTGTAGAGAAATAAAGAGAAGGCCTGCATCGCTCCATTCCTGCTCCGGATTAAGATCTGTAGAACCATAGCTAATTCCCCTTCTGACGATACGACATGAACGCTCAAAAGTCGATGAAGAGCCACGTTGCCGTACCATGTCATTGCGGGGATTACTTTTACGAACATGTGCATGAAAGGGGCAGCGAGATCCTGTGCTATCATCGTCATAATTAAAATTATTAAATAAATTCGTCCAACCATCTTTGCCTGTTTCTGCCAAAGGCGTACCATCCTTAAAGCGCCCAACAGCAAGTGCTGCTGCCTGCTCAGAGGGCATGCAAAGAGATGCTGCTAACTCTTTAGAACGGTTCCAAAAGCCTTTAATATTTTGCTGTAGCTTACGATATACAAGATAAGAGCCGTGAGCGTGCGCTGAGCCACCAGGGTCTTTTATTAAAATAAGATTCAGTGATGCACTTGGATCAAAGCGAGAGTATCCACCATTGGCAAAGGCGACATCGAGATCGCGCTTTAAAAAAAGAG
>JBDQID010000233.1:0-3837 GCA_040264515.1 Chlamydiales bacterium | reverse complement strand
TTTTGAAACAGTTTCAACAACGGCTGTGGAGTAAGCGCTAAAGTATTGCCTACTAGCCTGCTGCAACAAAGGAAAAATTTCAAAAAAGAAAATCATCATCTTACAGAACAACTTCTCTATTTTTTCAATGTGACAAATTCTGCCACTAAATTTCTCTCCTCTACGCCTTCTGGATATTCAAGAAAAAATCGAACTTTTTTTCCTGCAAGAAGGTTAACGTGAACAAATGGCTTGATATCTTTTGAAGTATAAATATTTTTTCCTGTTCTTGAATCTTTTATATGAAGGTCATTCTTTGAGAAAAAAACATGCTTAGAGCCTTTGTTATACAAAGTAACCATCAGCTGTTTAACTCCCTCTTCATTCAATTGAGCCTTCAACTCTTCAACAACAACCTCCTCTTCTGTTTTTTTGGGAGTAACATAAACAGATGCTGCATAACGCAATAAGATTTTAATCTTTGTATTAACACCAAGAACTCCTTTATCCTCTTCTTCTTCCTCATTAAGATCTAAAGGGAGTTCTTCTCCATATAAGCGATAAGCGAGCTCTCTTTCAGATTGAATCCCACCTAACCAAACAACATTTACAATCTGGCTTTCCATGGGCATTAAAATGACCTGCTCTGGATAGAATAAAAATTCCCCATCGATTTCTGGATTGAATTCTTTGCCATCGATATCCATATCTCTTTTTTTCATATAGATTTCGACTGCAATTGGTTCTAAACTATTATTATCTAATTTAAATGATCTGGTATCCCCAATCTTACTAAGATTGAAAATGTGCTCTCCCGGATTCAAAGAGAACGATTCCAAAGGTGCTATTGCAAATATAAAAAACAGCATCACTATAAAAATTAAACTCTTTTGCCTTCTCTTTTCCATAGCTCTTTCTAAAATTTTCCCCATCTAACATCCACCTTCTCAAACTGTTTCCATCTACATGCGCTCTTTTTTCGGAGCGCAATCCTCCGGCAAATCTTTAATCAAGATCCATGCCAGAGCGTCAAAAACCAAGCTGAGAAACGAAGACAAAAAAAAAGAGCCTTCCCCGAAAGGGGAAGGCTCTTTGTAATCTAAGAGCTTAGATAAGGTTAGAAGCTTATAGCTTAGTAACCCATACCAGCAGGAGGCATTGCAGCTGCGGCATCGCTCTCTTCTGGAATCTCAGCTACTGTAGCTTCTGTTGTAATAAGCATAGAAGCGATAGATGCTGCATTCTCTAGAGCAAGACGTGTTACCTTAGTTGGATCTAAGATACCACTCTTAATCATGTCACCAAATGTAAGATCAAGCGCGTTGAATCCTTCATTTTGTGGTAATTGCATCACTTTTTGAAGAATAACAGCACCCTCTTCACCAGCATTTTCTGCGATTTGGCGCAGAGGTGAAGTGATAGATTTTGCTGTAATTTCAACACCTAGTCTCTCGTCACCTGTAAGAGTTTCTGAAAGCTTTGTAAGAGCTGGAAGGCATCGAACAAGCGCTGTTCCGCCACCAGGAAGAATTCCTTCTTCAACGGCTGCAGTAGTTGCATGTTGGGCGTCGTCCACGCGATCTTTCTTCTCTTTCATTTCTACTTCAGTTGGAGCACCAACGCGAATAACTGCAACACCGCCGGAAAGCTTTGCTAGGCGCTCTTGGAGTTTTCTTTGTCGTAGTCAGAAGTGCACTCTTCGATTTGACGCTTAAGAAGAGAAACACGTTTTTCGATTTCTTCTTTTGTGCCAGCACCTTCGAGAATAGTAGTCTCTTCTTTGCGAACCATAACTCTCTTCGCGCTTCCAAGCATTTCGATAGTAACGCTGTCTAGCTTGTGGCCAAGCTCTTCGGAGATAACCTCTCCACCTGTAAGAACAGCAATGTCTTCAAGCATTGCTTTTCTGCGATCGCCAAAGCCAGGAGCTTTAACAGCGCAAATTTTAAGACCACCGCGTAAACGGTTAACCACGAGCGTTGCAAGAGCTTCGCCTTCAACATCTTCAGCGATAATGAAAAGAGCTTTTCCACTTTCAACAACAGACTGAAGAAGAGGAAGCATGTCTTTAATGCTAGAGATCTTTTTGTCAACGAGAAGAACAAGAGCGTCCTCTAAGAGAGTCTCTTGGTTTTCTGCATCTGTCATGAAGTAAGTAGAGAGGAAACCGCGATCGAAAGTCATACCTTCAACAACATCCAAAGTTGTCTCAAAGCCTTTAGCTTCTTCAACAGTAATGGTGCCATCTTTTCCAACACGCTCCATTGCTTGTGCAATAAGAGTTCCTATTTCAGAATCATTGTTTGCTGAAATAGTAGCTACTTGAGCAATTTCTTTTTGATCTTTAACAGGCTTAGACATTTTCTCAAGCTCTGCAACAATGGCTCTAACAGCTTTTTCAATACCGCGCTTAAGGTCCATTGGATTTGCACCAGCTGCAACATTGCGAAGACCTTCTCCAAAGAGAGCTTCTGCTAAGATAGTTGCAGTTGTAGTTCCGTCACCAGCTCTGTCAGCTGTTTGAGAAGCTACTTCTTTAACCATTTGAGCACCCATGTTTTCGTGCTTGTCTTCGAGTTCGATTTCCTTTGCAACAGTAACACCATCTTTAGTGATTTTTGGTGTACCAAAAGAGCGTTCGAAAGCAACGTTGCGTCCTTTAGGACCGAGAGTTACTTTAACTGCACTTGCAAGAGTCTTAACACCGTCAAGGATCTTACGGCGAGCTTCTTCTCTGAATTTAATGTTTTTTGCTGTCATTAGCTTTTCTCCTAAAAATTAATTGTTACTCTTCGATTACGGCAATAATATCTTCGGCACGAAGAATAATGAGTTCTTCGTCTTCAAAAGTTACTTCTTGGCCGGAATATTTTTCGAAGAGAACAACGTCTCCTTCTTTAACAGGGAAAGGCAGCATTTTCCCCTTCTCAGCCATTTTGCCAGTGCCAAGAGCGATTACGTAGGCTCTTTCTTGCTTTTTCTTCGCTGTTTCAGGAAGAATAATACCACCCTTTAGAGTCTCCTCAGCTTCAAGTCTTCGAAGAAGAACGCGGTGTCCTAGAGGTTGTAGTCGAGTTTTTTGTTGTGTTTCAGTCATGTTTATCTCCTTTTGTACCAAAGGTTTCAATATATAAAAACGGTTAGAGGCACGACTATAGAAAACCTTTGGATTTTTTGCAAGTGTAATAGTTAGCAAAAGCCGTTTTTGAGTGCTAATTCAAGTTTGGCACAACTTCTGCATCCTCTGGCTTTGATTCAATTCAAGGGAGCAAAAGTATGAAAATCCGCAGCCAGTTAAAGAGTACCGATTCACGCTACGCTTCCTCTGATAAAAACCTTCCTGGCTTAAATAAAACGGATGTTGTCGGAGATCTTTTCAACAATAGACGGCATAGCAAAGAAGAACGTAGTGATGTAAAGGTACGGCTCTCTCGAACTTCCCACGCCTTGAATCACGATCTCCAAAAAAACATCAAAGAGTTCTTAGGGAAAAATTCTAAGCTTAGCAAGCTTATCAATGAGCTCCCATTACCCGAAAATGAAATCCATTCAAACCTTAGAACCAACGCGCTCTTAACTCGAAAACTTTCGAGTTATCACCGTTGGCTTAAATTTTCAGAGCAGCAAACAAATAGTGAAATGGAACCGGGGAGCGAAATTGAGGAAGATAGCCATTTTTTGGCAATACAGCAAATGAAAAAAGACGAAGAAATTAAAGAGATCTTCTCCCTGAACAAAGAAAAGTACAAAGCTATTCAGAGCCACAGAAGTAAAGAGAGCCCAAACTACTACTACCTAGTTCATCCAGAGACCTACTCTTTCAATTGATTTATAGCAAGATTGGCCATAAGTTTGGTA
>JBDQID010000232.1:0-3875 GCA_040264515.1 Chlamydiales bacterium | reverse complement strand
TTCCACAACCCCTAAAACTCTTTGGAACCAAAGAACAAAAAGAGAAATTCTTCCCCAGATTCCGTACTCACTCCATCTCAGCCTTTGCTCTAACAGAGCCAGATGTAGGTTCCGATCCCGCACGAATGACAACAACTGCTATACCAACAGAAGATGGTCAGCACTATATCTTAAACGGAGAAAAGTTGTGGTGCACAAATGGAACTGTTGCCGATATTATTATCGTCATGGCACAAACACCTCCAAAACTTGTTAACGGAAAAGAAAAACAGCAAATTACAGCTTTTATTCTCGAGATGGATTCCGAAGGTATCGAAATTGCTCAGCGTTGCCACTTCATGGGTCTCAACGCCATCCAAAACGCTCTTATACGCTTTAAAGATGTAAAAATTCCCACTGAAAATATCTTATGGGGAGAAGGACGCGGACTTGCTTTAGCGCTAAAAACACTCAATACCGGGCGTCTAACCCTTCCTGGAGCATCCACTGGTGCTGCCAAGCAGTGCCTATCCATCGTACGCCGATGGGGTAACGAGCGTGTTCAATGGGGAAGACCCATTGGATTGCACGAAGTTGGAAGAGAAAAGATCTCATTTATCGCATCGACAACCTTTGCAATGGAAGCGATGACTTGGCTAACAAGCCACTGGGCCGATGAAGAGAAATTCGATATCCGCTGTGAAGCCGCTATTGCAAAATACTTCTGTACAGAAGCGTTTTGGAGCATTGTCGATAAAACAATGCAACTTCGAGGTGGTAGAGGCTATGAGAGAGGTGATTCTCTTCGAGAAAGAGGAGAGCCTGCTTTTCCTATCGAACGAATGATGCGTGACTGCCGAATTAATATGATCTTAGAAGGATCAAGTGAAATCATGAAACTCTTTTTATCAAGAGAGGCGATCGACCCTCACCTTAAGCGAGCGCTCCCTTTGCTGAAAAAAAGTAGTTCAATCGGAGTCAAAGCGAAGACATTCTTCTCTCTCTTAGGCTTCTATAGCACCTGGTATCCCAAGCAATTAATAAAAGGACAGTTCAGTAAGTCTTACTCTTCTATGGGAGAGCTCGAACCGCACTTTCAGTTTGTAGAAAAAACAAGCCATAAGCTTGCGCGTACAATTTTTTATTACATGGCAATCCATAAGCAACAACTAGAACAGAGACAACTTATCCTCAGCCGACTCATGGATATCGCCTCTGACCTATTTGCCATCGCAACAACCTGCTCTTACGCTGTAATGCTTCGAGCAGAAAAAGCAAATGATAAGTCGGCAATTGATCTTGCCGAGTACTTTTGTGCCATGGCAACGCGACGAATCGAAGAGCAATTCAGAGGCTTGAAGAGCAACGATGATAAAGAAGCGTCCGAGCTTGCCAAAAAAGTGCTTAGAGACGATGCGAAATGGCTCGAAGAAGGTATCATATGGATGGGGCCAAAAACTTAAAAAACATCCGATCGGTTGTAAGAATTATACCAAGATTGACCAACCTTGGTATAATTCTTACAAATCTCCTCTGCCCTTTGTCACCTGCACAAAAAAAACTTACAGACCTTTGAGTCTGCGAAGTCTTACCTTTCCTATATCCACGGCGTTGCTCTGATCTTAAATAACGTGAGCTCGACTCTTAATTTAGCCTAGCACTTTAGTGCTTAACATTACCCACATCTTTAATTAGCTAAAAACAGTTTAGACCACCTTTAAAATGGCTTTTTTTGAAAGAAAGTATTTCGTAGACACTTATAAACGATAATTAGAGAAAAGATGAGGTAAAGAGCGATATTTTTACAATTAAAGATGTGGGTAATGCTAAGCACTTTAGTGCTGGGACGGGATAATAAGAATAGTGTGCCACGGCTGTATAATCAACTGACATAGGTAACACTACCGTGGTCTAAAAACTATTTCTATAAACCAGTAGACAGGGCGAAATTAAGAGTCGAACTGACGTTAATATTACCGCTCCCAGTGTATGCCACTAAATATCAGAATTCTATGTTAGGTTGATGCGTATGCGGAGCGCCCGCGCTACAACCATTGAATGTTGCGTAAGGGTAAAATTTTAAATTAAATATTGAATAAGGATGGATGGTTTAAAGTCGATTTTTGATTTTCTTGAAGAACTTATGCGACAGAGCGCTAGTTACCGCTTTTGCGTCTATCTTAATAATTGATTTTCAAAATTATAACTACGAAACTCACGTTAATTATATCGTATGGGTGATAAGAGATTGCTCTGCTTGGGGAAGTTTGCTATAACAGTTTTTTGTCAAAAAAAATGGAGCTTTGTGTGGGGCAGTTTGAAACGTTGAGCCAGGTAGAAGAAAATGATTTGGGACTTGTGGAATTTTATCAAAGAAACCGTTTTAACCCTGTTCCCATCCGACTTACTGATGATGTGGAATGGCAAGATCATTTGAAGAAAAGGGAGAATTTATATGAAAATCATTTGCGTCTTCCTTTGACTCTTTTTAACGGTCAGCGGGTTGTGGAATTTGGTTGTAATTCGGGTGAAAATAGTCTTGTTTTGGCCTCTTTTGGAGCTAAAATGACCTTGGTAGAGCCTAACGATCAGGTGCGCCCTGAAATTCAAAAACTTTTTAAACAGCATCATGTTGAAGACCGTATCGAAGAGGTGCGCTCGGAATATTTACAAGATTTCAAAGCAGATAGTTTGTACGACTTTGCTATTGCAGAAGGCTTTTTATACATGATCCCGGATTGGAAAGGGGCTATTGGGCATATGGTAAAACTCCTTCGTCCAGGTGGGGTCGGTGTGATTTCTTATGTCGATCGGCATGGTGGTTTTCTTGAGTTTCTTCGAAGAAAAATTCTCTTTCAAGCGTTAAAGTTAGCTAAAATCAGCGACCCTTTGTCTACCGCTTCTCTACAGATGGCCCATACTCTCTTTGGTGAAGAGTTTGCTCGGATTCCATCTTCTAGAACTCTCGAAGCGTGGTGGAGAGATCTTCTTGTAAGTCCTGTTATTCATTCTCATACGAATCTCTCTTTCCCTGGAGTTTCGACTGTTTTAAACGCTTTGGGTTGTCGTCTTCTTGGTACGTCACCATCTTGGGATCTCTCTCAAGTGGGCTCTTGGTATAAGCAAGCTAAGAGCGATCGCTTTGGGTTAGACTCATGGCGATACGTCTTTCCTTATCTTCTTACAGGGGATCGCCGTCTGCTTTTAGAGCAGCATTCTCTTGCGGATAATTCTGTTATTAAAGAGCTCGAAGAGCATGTCGCGATTTTATTGGATACGACGTTTACTACAGAGCAGACAGAGACTCCACTACCTTCATCTTTTAAAACGTATTTATTGCAGAGCAAGCAAGAGCAGCTTGCTCTTTTTGGAGCGGACCTTGTCAGTGTGTACGACGCTTTGCATCAAGAGTCGTTAGATGTTTTAAAGGAGAGCTATTTTTCAGCGAGCTCTCTTCGTCATCTCTGGGGGGTCCCTTATCAGTATCTCTCTTTTCTCACACCGGTAAGATGATTTCGTGTTTAAAGTGGGCTCCTTTGCTCAATATGGTGAGTTGTTTCTCTCAAGTCGTAGAAAAGCGGCTAGCTTCCGTTGGACGTTGGATTTATCCTGTTATTATCAAAGGAAGTTATACGAATTGTAACATAACAGCTAGAAAAGTGTGTCGTCTTACACGTTTGTTTTTTGTAGCTTTTTGTATAGCTGCGGCTTCACAAGCTTCTGCAACGCATACTGATCTTTATGCGAAGCCCAAAGCGCTACTTCTTGTCGCTCAGTTTGATCCAGATGACTATTTTAGTTTGGAAAAAATGGACTTAACGATCAATGTCCTTAAGAAAGGATATGAGTTAGATCAGAGAAAAGTGAGTTCAGCCTTAGAGCTGTGTCAGCAGGTT
>JBDQID010000231.1:0-3879 GCA_040264515.1 Chlamydiales bacterium | reverse complement strand
GTGGGAATGGGGGCAGCTCTTCTGGCCATTCGAGTTCGATGAGTTGCCCTTTAAGAGGTGTTATTGGAAGGTCGATAAGTTTTGAGCTTGCAGCTCCCATGGCGATAACAACGGCGTCGAATTCTTTTAGCTCGTCGAGGGAGTTGATGGCGTGTTTTTTCTGTTGGGCGCCCTTCTTTACGCACGCTTGCCACAGTCCTTTAAGGTAGAGTGGGCAGTCGACTAAGATTCCAGAGGGGATAAAGAGTGCTTGGCTGGGAGTTAAGTTGGGTATGGCTGTTTTGTCTATCCAGTGGCATTCGTCGTATTTCGCAACGCTTTTTTGGAAATCGGGGAGCTGCTTTTCGTTGGAAAGGGGACGCAAAACACCGTTTTGTTTAAAGCAGCTTTTGGAGCTGTTTTGAGAGACAGCTTGAAGGAGTTCGAGTGTAGCGTTGTAGCCTTCGTCTGCTAGGTGTGATTTTTTTGCGCGTAGGCCGGAGAATTTATTAAGCATGCCGGAGGACATGCCGGAGGTGCCGGATCCGATGGGAAGGGGATCGAAGAGGGTGAGCTGTAGGTTTGCGTCACCTTTGGGGTGGTGTAGTAAGTGCCAGGCGGTGGCAAGGCCACAGAAGCCTGCGCCGAGAATTGCAATGTGCATAGAGCAAGTAGTATAGGGGATAAGAGGTTTTATGTGAAGGATACGGGGAATTTGAATGGAGATGCGAAGGTTTTTTTAGAAGAAGCTTATAGCAAGAACGAAAAAATCTTATACCTGGAAATCTAAACTTATAGCTAATTTTGGTGTAAAAAAGTATTTAGATTAAAAGGAGTTTTCACTGTTATTTCTTCACATTAAGCAGCTCATTTCGTTATAAAGGATTCAAAAACAAGTTAGGGAAAAGAAGATGATGGCAGAAGCAGAGAAGCCTCTTTCGGTGGCGAAACAGTTACGAGAATTTTTTACACTTATTATCGGTTCGGTGCTGGCAGCCTGTCTTTGCGTTGCGGCTCTTGTGTATTATTACGGTCCTACGGGTGAGTACCTTGTGAGGAATATTTTATTGTCTCCGGAGGTTATTAGTGATCTCTCTTATAAGGACGTTGATCAGGAGACGGGCAGTTCAATGCGTTACATGTTCGATGCTGTGGATTTCGAGTATGTGGATGCGAGGGATGGAAAGTGGCAGATTCGTTTGATTCCTATGAAGGCTTATGCTGATTTTTTCAATATGGTCTCTGCAGAGAAAAGTTTGTCTGTTGTGACACCGGAAACCGAAGCGCTTTTTGGGAATTTTGGAATGGCGACATTGAGTTTGAAGGTGAAGCCGAAGGCTGCCCGTGCCGCGCTCCAGGGTGAGGGTCGTGTTTTTCAGGAGGTGCATTTCGCAAATGGCTCGGACTTCTTTCGTGTAGAATTGCACAATGAGGGACCGGAGACGCAGTGGGCGTATTTTCGTTATGAGGGTATATATGATGCCGTTATTAAGCAGTTTATAGAGTTTTAATGACTTTGAGTGGAACATTTTTATTTCTAGGTTCTGGTGGCTCGATGGGGACACCGATGGTCGGTTGTGCGTGTCCGGTCTGTTTATCGAGTTCGCCATTGAATCACCGTTTACGCCCCTCCGGTTTGCTTTCAGTTGCGAATAAAAAGATTGTGATTGATGTGGGACCGGACTTTCGCACGCAGGCGTTGAATTATAAGATTGATTCTCTTGATGGAGTCATTTTTACACATACGCATTCGGATCATGTTGCGGGGGTGGATGATTTACGTGCTTACTATTTTCTAACAAAGCAGGCGCTTCCTTGTTTGGTTTCTGAGCCAACGTTACAAGATTTTCAGACGCGTCACCACTATCTTTTTAGTCCGAGCTCTCATAGCAGTAATATCACAGCAAAGCTTACTTTTCAGATGTTAGAGTATCTTAGAGGTGAGGTTGAGTTTGTAGGTATTCGAATGCGTTATTTTAGTTATATGCAGGGGAATATGCCAGTTACTGGTTTTCGTTTTGGTGATTTTGCTTATGTGACGGATATTCGGGAGTATCCGGAGACGTTGTTTGATGATTTATCAGGAGTTGAGACATTGGTATTGAGTGCGTCGCAGTATAGGCCAACGAATGTGCATTTGAGCTTGGAAGAAGCGGTCCTTTTTGCTTCGAGGGTGGGGGCAAAGCAGACGTGGCTGATGCATATTTCTCATCTTGTCGATCATGAAGAGGGCAATCGACTCTTGCCTGTAGGTGTGTCTCTGGCGTATGATGGGCTGGAGTTAGAATTTTCATTGAATAATAAGGATCTCGTTGTATGACAGAAGCAAAGCAGATAGAAGAAGCTATTGAAAGACATTCGCGTGTGATTTTAATTGGAGCTTATAAGAGAAATAATGAAAAAGAGCTTTGTATTGAGCATCTCGATGAGTTGGAGTTGCTTGCTAAGACGTATGGGGTGATTGTTGAAAGAAAGCTGCCAACTGCGTTGCGTAAGTATGATACGGCGACTTTTTTGACGAAAGGAAAATTGGAAGAGGTTGTTGAAATTGTCAATGAGGTGAAGCCGGACTTAATTATTTTTGACGATGAGATTCAGCCTTCACAGCAGAGGAATTTAGAGAAGATATTCGGTCGTACGGTGATGGATCGAACGGAAGTGATTTTGGAGGTATTTGCTCAGCGTGCGCAGACAAAAGAGGCGCAGTTGCAGATTGAGCTTGCCAAAGTGCAGTATCAGTTTCCTCGTTTGAAGCGGATGTGGACACACCTTGAGCGTCAGGCGGGTGGTTCGTTGTTTTTGAAGGGGATGGGTGAGAAGCAGATTGAGATTGATAGACGTCTTTTATCCAAGCGGTTGCATCACCTTGAAACAGAGTTAAAGGCTGTTAAGGCTCATAGGGAAACACAGCGCAATGCAAGACAGCGTTCTGGGATTCCTTCTTTTGCGATTGTGGGTTATACGAATGCGGGTAAGTCAACGCTTTTGAATGCGTTGACGGATGCGGGAGTTTTTGTTGAGGATAAGCTTTTTGCAACGTTGGATACGACGACGAGGAAGTTTATGCTTCCGAATAATCAAGAGATTCTTCTTATTGATACGGTTGGTTTTATCCGTAAGATTCCTCACACTTTGGTAGCGGCGTTTAAGAGTACGCTTGAAGAAGCTGTGCAGACGGATATTCTTTTGCATGTCATTGATGTATCGCATCCGATGGCAGAAGAGCAGGCGTTGGCAACGCATGAGGTGCTCATGGAATTGGATAATTCAGAGAGGCCTATTATTACTGTGCTTAACAAGATAGATTTGTGTGAAGATCACCACATGATTGATCGATTACGGATTAAGTACCCTCGCACTATTCGCATTTCTGCGCTTGAAAGAGAAGGGTTTGGCGAGTTATTGGATGCGATGGTCGAAGAGTTAAAGAAGAGGCGTCAGCTTGTGCGTTTGCGTATACCGCAGTGTGAGTACGAGGTAGTAAGTGAGGTTATGCGTTCTGCAAATGTGCTTCATAAGGATTACGAAGAAAACGACGTTCTTATTGAAGTTGAGCTTCCTAAAGAGATGGTTGGTCGTTTAGAAAAATATTTGATTATTCCGAAGGTAAGTGGTTAGTATTTACAGAGCAGAGCATGCCTGCTTTATCAAGATTGAATCTTAGGATGGACAGCTGATACAAAATGAGCTGTCAATAGTCCTACGGACTCGCTCGACAGCTCATTTTGTATTTTATAAACCCCATGCAAAGGATCAACACATATCCGTAAATTCTATCTTGACAGAGTACTAGGTTTAATAATCTGGGGAATGATTTTTATTTGTATTCTTTGTTGTTAGTTTTCAATAGTAGATTGTCGTACTATAAAAATAGACTTACTTCTTTACTAAAAATAGTTG
>JBDQID010000230.1:0-3899 GCA_040264515.1 Chlamydiales bacterium | reverse complement strand
TTAATCAAGCGCTTTATCAAACGGGGTATTCAACACTTCTCCACTTTCGATGACAGCAAAACAGTCCTTTTCTTCATCCGCCAAGGAACACGCATTAGACGTTACCTTGAAAAGCAGGGAGCCGGTAGTGCTGATTTAGATTTCGAAAATCAGCTCTTAAAAGAGCTACTTCCTCAAGCTCAAACATCTAAAGAAAAAGCACGCCTGCTCAAACACCACCTTCTCGACTACCTCAATTCCGATATCAACAAGCTCGAAAGTGAAGAGGAAAAAGACCGTTTTGCAACGATCTTTATTCTATCGAACTTTTATGAAACTAGAGCTTTAGAAGAGGGCGATGACGACAGCGGCAATAACGCACTTATAGCCTATCAGCTCAAACAACTCAAAAGGCGCACAAGCCAGTGGGTAAGGACACGGGTAGAAACTGATCCATCCACTATTCTCTCCGCTGTAACCTCCGCGCTTCACCCTACGCTCGATGAAGATGAATCGAAACGAGATGAAGAGGGGCTCAATTGGAATCAAGAAGTAGACGGCATTCCCGGTTCATTAAAATTCCGCTCAAACAAAGAGCATCGTATAGATCTCAAAGCGTGTACCTTGACCATTGGTGAGGCGGAAGTTGTATCGTTACCTTCTAATGTATTGAGAGACGAAGAGTTCATTAAACAGTTCGGTAAGGGCCTTCCCAAAAGTATTATCAAAGAAAGCGCATCCAGCTACCAAATTAACGATGCTGAGGGGCGCATTATTCTAGATGACCTTGGAACGTTCACTCTTTACAAGGTCATTGACGGTAAGATAAGACGTTTGATGAAACCAAGCGTAACTCGACTACCCTTCAAGTGTAATTTCCTTAAAAACCCCGAATTCATTTATTGGCATAAAGAAGAAGACGACGGAACATTTTCGATCCGAGTCCATTCTAAAGAAAAAGAGCTCATCGCTCTTATGGAAGGCAAAAAAAACGATCTTGGTCAAAGCAATATTCAATCAGCAAAGCTCATTCGTCGGGATCGAGAATTCCAGATTATGGACCCGATGAGAAATGATGTTATAGCCAAGAACTTTGCTCACTTCGAAGATCCAATTAACATTCTCTTTTTAAATGGGGAAGATGGTGAGTTAGAACGCATTGAGTTCCCGCGATTTGATCTGAATTTTGTTATTAACAAAAGAGGCGTGGAATGTGAATCCGTTCCTGGATTTTTTCTTAAGAAAAGTCAAAACTTTGATTTTTTCGGAGGTATCACAAGCTATTTACTCTTGGAAAATCGCTGTGGGGAGAAAAAGGTTCTCGTTCCAAAAGCAGATCTTGCAATACATCCAGTAGATGCTAAAACGATTCTGAATCCTCAAATAGGATTACCACCAATCACCACTGATAAAACAGACTACTTTGCTTTTGATATCAATGATGAAGAAATGTTGGTTGGCAGCAACAACGAAGAGAACCTCTTCTTAACGTATCTGTGTACAGCGAAAAAAGAGTTCGATAAAGCTGCATACTACTACAGCTGTGTTGCCAATTTTCGTGCTTTTTCTGAAGATGAAATAAAGATCCACAAAAAGCTATTCGAGCTGCAAAAATCAACAACAGGTCAAAACTCCCCCTCTGAAGTGCTCTTAAGATTGAAAACGTCCTTAAGACTAATGAAAAACCACGGGCTGTATACAGACCGTGATCTCGACAAAAAAGAACTTTCAGAGGAAGAAACTCTTCTCTTTACACACACCGCGCTACAGTACGTACAGTATCTCTCCTTCGGAACAAGAAATCAGCTACTTACCATCTCTGTGAATCAAGAAAAACAATTCCTTAAAAAAATATGCCTCTATATTCAAAAAGCGCAAACAGAACAAATCGCTGCTGCTAAGGCTATGTTTACAGGTCAGAGCGTTGAGGTTAAATTCAAAGAATTTCTTACTTTTACTCCGTATCTTACAAGCTTTAAGGATATTCTCTATAACCTTGAAAATCCCGATCATCCATGCTCTATTACCTCAAGAGCCTCAAAAAGTGAACAGTGGGCCATCAAAGCTTCCATGAAAACTTTGAAGGCAAGCGATCTGCTCGAACCGATGAGAGAACAGATGGTAAAAATTGCTACTGGAAACAGTCTAGCTGCTATCGACATCCCCTTCATGACCGTTCTCAATTACTCCGTAGCTTCGCGTTTTGGGGAGTTCTACTACCTTGCAACTTCAACAAAAGCAGAAGACAGGCCAAACCGAGACAAGCTTCACCGCCATCTGTTAATGGTACGTGGAACTGAGTGCGACAGTGATCAAAATGTACTCTTAGCTGACATGCTCCTCTATGTTATGGAGCACCGCTACTACTTCCCAACCTTTAAATCCCTTCAACACTCCATTGAAAAAGGACATTCCACAACAAGAGATTGGCAAGGAAACGTAGTTGAGAATTACACCGATAAACATTTTGAAAGTGCTCTTTCAAAAGTCAAAAGAACGTATCTAGCTTTTTACTACGGCGCAAAAGGGATCTACTTCGGGAGTACGTTTGTAAATACTACACTTACAAGTAAAATCCGAGGCTATTTTCACAATCCGCAGATCGAAAAGAAGTTTCTTAAAAGAAAAGAGTTGCGCTCCGAGCAAATAAAAAGCGCTGCACCCGAAATCGCACCTCCAGTTGATATGCAGCTCTCCAGAAATTTACTCCGGCTAGATTCCGATGACAACAAGACATTCACCGAATTAGTTAAAGCCTCACTTTTAAAAGAAAATGTGCCATCAGATGATGGAGAGGAAGCTCACTTTGAACCTCTTCAAACAGCACAATGCGCAGAGGCCCCTGTCATAGACGCCTACAACTCACTGAACAAAGGTATTAAAGCTCACTATGACTCCGTTGAAAATGCGCCAACACCTGTACAATACCAAGAAAAAGCCGACGGCTTACTTGCTTTAGAAGATGAGTTGAACGCGTTTATCAAGACACGAAAAGCAAAACTCCGAAAAGCCGAGCGCGCCATTATTCGCTTTGCAAACAGGGGTCCGGCGTCAGCACAAGCACGCACATCTTACCGTCTTCAATCCCAAAGTAAAAAAATAAAGCCGCTTAACCTGAACCGAATCATCACTCTCTTCTTACAAGGTGACTCTCAACATATTCAAAGGATGACAGGGTTAACTGCTGCGCAAGCAGCTCAGCTGGATTCCAAGATTTCCCGCTTCTTACTACGTTCAACGCGCATGTATCAAGCGCAAAGAGCGTTGGATATCGCGTGTGAAATGAATTCATCCGACGAGATATCTCCACTGAAAAAGCAGCTACTCACAAACAAGCTCGCTCAAGAGCTCAACTGCAAGCGAAAATACGAAGCGGATAGCTCCAGAGCGTTTCTTGTCTTTGAGTATCAGAGTAAGATGATTATGAGGCAGCAGCAGGTTGAGTTGATGCAGAAAATGTGCAATGAGAGTGATCCCAACATCATCACACAGCTCATCATGGGTGGTGGTAAGTCGAAAGTGCTCTTGCCACTGCTCGCGCTAAAGAATGCAGACGGCAACAAGCTACCGATTATTATTGTACCGCAGGCGTTGTACGAGAGTAACAAGCAAGATATGCACACTTTTTCTAGAAAGTATTTCGGTCAGAAAGCGCACGCTCTCGACTTCCATCGTAATAGTGAATTTTCTCTTGAGAAACTGAAAAGAATTAATCAGAAACTAAAGAAAGTCATTGAAAACCGCGGCTTTTTAATCATGACAAGTGCAAGCCTTCAATGCTTGGAACTTAAATTCTTCGAAGCTCTCGAACTTTACCGTAGCAGTAAAAACAACGAGCTCGACCGCTCCGAATTAAAAGAAAAAATCGGACTACTAAAAAAGGTACTCAACACCTTTAAAGGTAAAGGGCATGCTATTAT